>JAEYQO010000081.1 GCA_023409975.1 Bacteroidota bacterium
GGATGCTAGTGGGGCCTTGTCTGATCCGGATGAAATATCATTTAGTCACAACCAAATAGAAACTGCCAGGGTGGCGATTTATGTTTTCGGGCCCTGATAGATTCGGTTTTTAAAGTCTGTTCTAAAATTGCACTCATACCAGCAGTAGACAAATCATCTGCTTTTGAAGCCAAATTTGTGCCGGGTGAAATGCTTGCTTACTGTTTAAGCTTCATTGCTCCATTGTTTCTCTTTTTATTAAAAACTCATGGAAAAAGCTTTGGCGTTCCAGCATTGAAGCCAATGTTTCTAATAGCTTTCGGTGTTTATTTACTTGCGTTAATTCTAACCCTAATTGCTAAAAATGGCCTGATTAAAGGAATAGATTTAGAAAGCGGTCACAGTGACAGTTACTTGTGGATCTCTGTCACTTGTTTACTTATTGCAGTTCTTTTAAGGTTTTACACGGAATTCCAAAATAGCCGTTATTCAGATTATAAATCAAACTTAGAGCGTCAGCAACAAGATTTAAATAACTCATTACGTAACAGCATCGGTTAATATGAGCAATAACGAGATTACACTACAAGTGGTTGAAGTGACGCAGCGTATAGGGACATTTTATTCTGCTTCAATTAGTGCGAAAGATCTAGTACAAATATCCTACGCCGATGTTAGGAGGATCGAGGACATGATGTAGAAAAATATCTTGGAATCCAAAGACCATTGGATGAAAAAAGGGTCAAAAAAATAAAAAAGTATTTAACGTCTCCTGATGCTGCCTTTCCTACTGGTGTTGTTCTTTCTATTGATCAAAGATGTACTGAGTTCGACCAACACGGTCAACTGATCTTAAGACCGTACAACAGTGATTTTGCCGATGAAGAGTCAATACCTCTAAATAAGGTGGCTAAAATCCTTGATGGACAACATAGAATTGCGGCTTTTGTTAACGATTTCTGGGGGTTTGACGATGAGCTATGGGAAACCATTGGTCAGACTTTTGATTTTAACGTAAACGTCTTTATTGGAATAGACATAGATGAACAAGCTAATATCTTTGCTGTCCTTAGAAAAAAATAATAAACATTCAGATGAAAAAGATATTCAATCCGTTGGATTGGTTGGAGCAACCAAACCAACAACAAATAAATACTGAACCGCAAAAAGTAGAAGCCACTACCGATGCAGCAGAAACCGACCTTGGGAGGTTCCCGCTGGCCACTGAAAATAATAATGCCGCAGCGGAAATTGAAAAAATCATTCAGCAAATCGAAGCGAAGCAAATTGACATTGCAACCGCTTACAGCGATTGGCGGGATATTGGATTTGCTTTTGCAGATTCTTTTGGAGAATCAGGCAGAGATTATTTTCACCGCATCAGTAAGTTTTATGCTGATTACTCAGCAACCGAATGTGATACCCAATACACTAATTGCCTAAAGGCAAATGGTCACGGTGTTACCTTGAAAACATTTTTCTTTCATGCAAAGCAAGCAGGTGTAAACATTGCGGTTACACCGCAATACACCGAGTAGGAAAAAGTACAGTTACCAACTTTCCCTGAATCTATCTATCCTCAGCTTCCTGAGTTTCTGCAAAAGGTTGTCAAGATTGCTTCATTCAATGAAGAACGAGACATTCTTTTGTTAGGCACTATCGTTTCACTCAGTGCCTGTTTACAGAAGCTATACGGTATCTACGATGGCAAAAAGGTTTTCTCAAACCTGTACATTTTCATCACGGCTCAGGCGTCAGCAGGTAAAGGCAGGTTGGTACACTGCAAGCAGTTGGTAAAGCCTATACACAAGCATTTGAGAGAGCAAGCCAAATTGATGAAGCAGCAGCATGAATTGGAAATGATGGAGTACAACGAAAAGAAAGGCAAAGATGCAAGTGCAGAGAAGCCCAACAAGCCGCCTGAAAAAATGTTGTTCATCCCGGCCAACAACAGCACAACAGGAGTATTCCAATTACTGTTCGACAATGAAGGCAGAGGCTTAATGTTTGAAACGGAAGGCGACACCCTGGCACAAGCATTTAAAACCGATTACGGCAATTACAGCGATGGTTTCCGCAAGGCATTTCACCACGAACAATATCCTACTACCGCAGAACAGACCGGGAGTATGTTGATATTGAAAGTCCATGTCTTTCAGGTATGTTCACCGGAACACCAAAGCAGGTTTCTGCACTTATCCCAAATGCTGAAAACGGCTTATTCAGCCGTTTCATTTTCTATTTCATGAACATTCAGCCTGTATGGAAAAATGTATTCGCCAATTCGTCTGATAATGGCTTAGACGATTACTTTGACCAGTTAGGCAATGACTTCTTTGGTTTGTACCAAACCCTGATGGCAAACCCTGAAATACAGTTCTGCCTTACGGCAGAGCAGCAGGAGCAGTTCAACGCCTTCTTTGAGCAAAATCCAAAATACCTACCTCAGCTTGCAGGGGCTTGACTACATGGCAACAATCAGGCGTTTGGGGTTGATCGCTTTCCGTATTGCCATGATCCTATCCGCTTTGCGGATTATGGAACATGGAGATTTGCCGGAACGCATCATTTGTGAGGAACGAGACTTTCAAACCACGTTGGAGATGGTCCGGGTATTGGTGAAACATGCCAGTAAGGTATTTTCCGAACTACCCCAAGATGCACCAATGCCCAAGCGTAAAAACCAAAAGGAACGGTATCTGGATGCCCTACCTGCCAGCTTCAACAGGCAGGAGTACCTGAGAATTGCCGCCTCTATGTCCATACCCGATAAAATAGCCGAAGGCTACATTACAGACTTCTGCAAGCGGGGGCTGATTCATAGGGAAAAGCAAGACCATTACCTGAATCCCAATGCTAAGGAAACTCAGGATTTAAGGGAAATCAAGAAAGGGTAAGCTAATGTTTGCCCTTTCGCAGATTCGGGCAGACCTGTTGAAACTGCCTACATGCTGCCCAATTTAAGGGCAGTTAGCCCTTAGCTTCCTTAGTTTCCTTAAAATCCTGAAATCCCAAAATCCCACCAGAATCAAACAAAGGAAAAAAGAGAAAACATTTGCGAAAGGTAGCAGTATTCACTACCTTTCGCAAAAAATTACTCTCTTGGAAGATTCAAGGCAATATAAGAGTGCAGAAGATTGGGTAAACCACCTGCTGGCTAAGGGTAAATATGCTTTTGCCCTGAAACAGTTCCGTGCGGATTTTCCTGAGCAGTCAGATACGGCCAATAAGTTCGCCTTGAAAAGGCTGGTAGATAAAGAGCAGATCATTTCCATCCACAAAGGGTATTACCTCATTATACCGCCCCAATATAGGTCAAAGGGAATCCTTCCCCCCACCTTGTTTTTAGATGCGTTTATGAAGGAATTAGACCGGCCTTATTACCTGGCTTTACTAAACGCAGCCACCTATCATGGAGCATCGCACCAGCAGCCACAGGAGTTTTTTGTGGTTACCGGCTTTCCCGTGCTGCGGCCTATGCAGAAAAAAGGGCTGAAGCTGAACTACATCAGCAAAAAAGATATACCGGCAACACTGTTAGACACCCGAAAAACCGAGGCCGGATACTTAAAAATTTCAAATCCTGCCCTAACCGCCACCGATCTGATACAATACGCCAAACGAGTGGGTGGCATCAACAGGGTGGCCACGGTGTTGGCTGAATTGGCAGAGAGTATTCAACCCAATGCATTTGATGCCAATCTGCTGCAGCATGTTCCGGTAACTGCCTTGCAGCGGTTGGGCTATCTACTGGATAAAGTATTTGACAACCAGCCGCTGGCCAACGCCTTATACATGGCCTTGCAAAATAACAATGCCCCTTTGTTTCGGATACCCTTGAAAGCCTCAGCTCCGGCCAAAGGTTTTGCATCAGACGAAAGATGGAAAGTAATCGTAAACACAGAAATAGAAATCGACCTTTAGGTCGATTCATCGAGACCAATTAAAAACAAAAATGACCGAGATAACTTGATGAATGATACCACAGGCATACATAACAGAATGGGCCAATCAGGTGCCCTGGCAAACCAACGAACAGGTGGAGCAAGACCTGGTGATTTGCCGTGCCTTGGTAGAAATCTTTTCAGATGAATGGTTGGCATCCAGTTTCCAGCAGATCATTGTACCCAAGCCAGAGATCATGAAGGCATTTCATGAAAAGGCTTTGCTGATTCAAAAGCAAATAGCAATACTTGGACAACAAAATTTGTCCCTCCGTAAAATCCGTGACAGGCTTTTGCCACGATTGATTAGTGGTAAGCTGCAGGTGAAAGAAGCAACCGAAACCTTAAATGAACTTGTATAATGGCATCAATTGGCTGGATAGACTTTTCAGTAGATGACAGGCACCGAATCGGTTCTGTCTTAGACATGCTTCGTCCTGAAGGCATGGTAGATGAATTAGGCTTGGGTACCATTAGAGATGCAATAGCAAATCAGTTATTTCCCGGCATCAGTACCATCCAGACAAAAGCCAAATACTTCTTCATCATTCCTTACATACTGCTCGACTATACAGCTTTAAAACCGGCTCAACGCAGAGGCAAGTCAGTATTGAAATACCTGGAAGCTGAAGAGTATGAAGTGATGTGGGATCTTGCAGAACGTTACAACTACCAGGAAGGTTGTGGTGTGATCGGCATCACCAAAAGAAGAAAAAATAAAATCATTCGTCGTCCTTCAGCCATTTACTGGAATGGACTATACACTTATAAGTTTATTGATACAAAAGGTCTTTCAGCAGAAGCGTTTCTGAAACAGGCTGCTAATCCATCTTTGGAATCATTGGTATCGGTGCAGCAGTGTGATGACACTACCGGTGATGATGCAGATGCAGATCATGAGAATATGTTCCGCATAAAAATTCCTGCAAGACCAGATTGGAGAAACGATCTCAATCTTGATTTGCATAAAGAAGAGGCTGAGTTTTTCAACGATCATATTCTCTCAATCGCAAAAAATAAACTGATTGCTGAACTATTACAGAATGATAAGCTTTGGAAAGCATTCAGCAAGTCAAAAAACTTCATGGAGTTTGCGAAAGCTGCTATGTCGTTCTCATTACCTGCCGGAATCAAATCAATGATCATTTTAGCCCATGATTTTTCAGAACTGATGTACGGTGCTCACCTGGCTTACAATTGCCAGTTGCAAAGCAAAGTATTCAATAGTGATGTGTATGAAGATCACTGGAACGAATGGGTGGAAGGTTTGCAGGATAATATGTTAGACTATACAGCATTCAACCCTGACATTTTATTTAGTTACGCTACCACTACACGAAAAACCACTGCACAATTTGTAAGAGAATGGTGGAAACAGGCTCAGGCTGGTTTCACCAACACCAATAAACGAAATAGTCTTGTAGAAGCTCAGGAAGGAACGGTAAAAGGAAGTAAAGCCAGGTTAAGATGGAAAAAGACAGATGATGTAAGGGAAAATAATTGGCACGGATTAACACATTTCGATTATCGATTCTTCCAGGCTCGTACTATATTGACTGATATAAGAACAGGTTTAAACCAATAATGCTACACCCTAAACAAAACCGCATTGATTACGGTGAACAACTCGTACCCCCGAATGACTATCAGCTGGCTTATGCTGTAGGTTCTACTTATTCGTTAGACCTTGAAGCCCTGATGATACTTCCGGTAGCACTTTTCTATTCTCAAAAAATAGAAGGTAATGCAAGTGAATTACGATACGACATGCTTGATGCAATTACCAAAGCTGCGGATAAGATCAGTGTGTTTTATCAGAATTGTCAGTTGAAAGTGCCGCAGAAGTATTATCCGTTAATGGCATATTGGGAGGCTGGAATTGAGCCGATAACCATGCCAACACATGTGCAGTCGTTTCACCCTAAAGTTTGGATAATTCGTTATGAAGCCAAAGGGGGGTTGCCACCTAAGTACAGAGTTTTGGTTACAAGCCGTAATCTCACTTTTGTTAGAGACTGGGATGTTGCATTTTCGACAGACGGAACTGTGACAGACAAGGAACAAAGCAGGAATAGGCCACTCATTCACTTTTTACAATATTTGAATACAACAGCCAAAAGACAAATACCAGAGTCTTTCATAAAGGATTTGCTGAAGGTAAAGTTTGATATACCGGATAAATTTGGCTCTCTCAACTTTATGCCTATTGGTATTCCTAATATTGAAACTCAAAAGACTTACTTCAATCCTGTCACTACTGCCAAAGCAGCCTGGGATGAAATGCTGATAGTTTCTCCCTTTGTAGATAAAACTACGTTGAGCCGTATTTACAATAACACTACACGCCAACCATACTTATTAAGCAGAAAAGAAGAATTGGATTGCGTTGATGAAGAAACATTGGATGGCTTTAACTGCTGGCAATTCTCGTCCTTCTTTCAGGAAGCTGAGTTTTACCAGGAATTAGAAGATGATGGTGCAGCACCAAAAGCACAGAACCTGCATGCAAAGCTTTTCGTGGCAATGAAAGATGAAGTACCTCATTGGTACCTGGGTTCTGCAAACTGTACCGATCCTGCACAGGCAAGGAATGTTGAGTTTATGGTGGAGTTGAAAGCAACAAATACAACAGGAACAAAACCAAAAGACATTTTCAAAGCCCTTACCGATCCTGCCAAAGCAGATAACATTACCTTGTTTACTCAATACGATTATGATGCAAGGGTATCAATGGAGGAAAAGAAGAGAATTGATTTAGCAATCCGTGAGATAAAGTATAACCTCACCAAACTACCTATAAAAGGCGAAGCAAATCTGATTGAAGGTGGCACAGCTTACGATATAATGATAGAAGTGGATGCAACATCACTCAAGTTGCCTACAGGCTTTACTGTAGCAACCAAGCCTTTGTCAGAACATCAAAAGGTTGCAGTAAAAATCAACGCAGGCACAGTTAACAACATTGATAAGTTTGGTGGCTATGCAGAAACAGCCTTAAGCATATTCCTGGTGTTTGAAATTGCAAAAGATGACATCGTTCACTGCCAGTTTTTACTACCGATGGAAATCGAATTGCCAAAAAGTAGGTTGAATAAAATTTTTACGGCGATTATTGATAATAAAGAAAAGTTTCTGAAGTATCTCACATTTCTACTTACAGGAGAAGAAACAGACCTTATTAAGAATGCTGATGGAAATAAAAATGGCTCATCTGGTGACAGCAATGGTCAGCATACCTTCTTAGGAACACCAGTATATGAAAAGCTATTAATTGCATCCAGCAGATTCCCGGAAAAACTAAAATCCATAGATGCACTGGTACAAAGGCTGAAGGCAGAATGCGAAGATTCTACTGAGCAAATTGTTACCCCTGAGTTTGAAGGCTTCTGGAATGTGTTTCAAACCTTCATCAAAAACAAAAGACTATGATGGAGGATAAAATACGGGAAACCTTAGCAGGGCTAAAAGACTTCCAGATCAAGACTGTTGATTATGTATATAAGCAATTGTACAGCAAAGGCAGAAGCAAAATGCTGATAGCTGATGAAGTTGGTTTGGGCAAAACCATTGTAGCAAAAGGTTTAATCGCCAAAGCATTTGAACAGTTTGAACCGTCCAGTTCAAAGAAGTCATTCAATGTGGTTTACATCTGCTCCAACCAGGCATTAGCAAAGCAAAACTTAACCAAGCTCAATTTTACGAAAGATGCCCGTGCTATTGATTATTCCGATAATGATGATAGAATTACAGGTTTAGCGTATGTCACTCTTAAAGAAGAAGGGGGTTTTCCATTTCGAATAAAAGCCTTTACGCCTGCAACATCTTTTGACGGCAAAACCAGTGCTGGTAAGGCAGATGAAAGAGTTTTACTCTATCGTTTGTTGTATAAATACAGCGATCTTCAGCCTTATACCAACAGCCTGAAATGGATATTAAAGGGTAACAGGCAAATGCGTGATGATAAATGGGAGAATAGAATAAAACATGCCGAAGATTATGATGCAGGGAAAGACATCTGGTGGTTAAGCCAGATTCGTCCTAAAGTATTTAGTGAGTTTCGTAAAGCCCTGGAAATTCCTGTTAAGCCTTCTGAGCTTCCCCGATGTTTTAATGCAGCAGGCATTAACTATGAAGTAAAATACTGGACACTTTTAAAGAAACTTTGCAAGCTTAAACTCAGGCGAAACAATTATTCAAATTATCACTTCTGTAAAGAGCTTATTAGTTCTCTTAGGCTATTACTTTCAAAAGTGTGTATTGAGTTTTTGCAAGCCGACATCTTTGTTTTGGATGAATTCCAGCGGTACAAAAAACTAATAGATAACACTTCAACTGATGATGATGTAAGCCCGGCAATACAATTGGCAAGAGCGATTTTCTCTTTTGAGAATACGAAAATATTAATGCTTTCTGCCACACCGTTCAAACCTTTCACCAATGATTTTGACGAAATGAACGGTGAAGTGCATTACAACGAGTTTATGACGGTGCTGAAATTCCTGATGCAGGACAAAGCTGATGAATTCTGGAAAAGGTATGAACACGACCGGAAAGTATTATTTGGTTATCTAAGACATCCAGATAACCTGGAAGCAAACATTGATGAGGCAAAAGCACTGAAGAATAAAATGGAATCTTTATATAGGACTTCCATTGTACGAACAGAAAAGTTATTGGCATCAAGCAATAAAGATGCACTGATTAAATATGTAAATAGACCCGTTACAATTCAGGCTGATGACATCAATGATTTTGTGGTATTAGATCAGATCACTCAGTTGTTGAACAACAAACCACATAACGCTTCACTGGCTGTACCATTAGAGTACGTTAAATCATGTCCCTTCGCTTTATCCTTTTTAGATCATTACCAGCACAAAGAAAAGATCAGGAGTCTTGTTACGAAAGACCCTGAACTGCAGAAACTGCTAAAGCAAACTAAGCATGGGTGGGTAAGTCTCAAAGACATACATGAATACAAACCACTTATTCCAAAGAAAGGGGCTAACCTGCCGAATGCTAAACTCCGGTTGTTATTAGATGAAACGGTTCACAACAATGGCTGGAAATTTCTTTGGATTCCTCCATCAGTTCCATATTATGGATTGGAAGGTGCCTTTAAAAACAGTTGGGGTTATTCAAAAACATTGATCTTCTCTTCCTGGAAAATGGTGCCTAAAATGGTGGCATCATTGGTATCATATGAAGCGGAACGATTATCAGTAGGTGATCCGAAATCTGTATCTGAGAGAGAAAGAAAAGAGCATCCTAATCTCAAACCATACTATTTCCAAAAAAGAAGATCTCCAAGACCGCAATTCACATTTAAGGTCCTGAAGGAGGAGCAGGAACCGCAGCAGATGAACAATTTCATCTTGTCTTATCCTTCGCTGTTCCTGGCAAACTTCTATGATCCTGCTTCAAATCTGCTAGAAAAAAAATCTGTACATCAAATTAAGACTGAACTAAAGAAGAAATTTATCCAACATTTCAACGATTTGAACCTCAACCAATATGTAACCGGAGAAGGTGATTGGCAAAAATGGTATTGGTTAGCACCAATACTACTTGATAAATATAGTCAGTACCAAGAGCCAATAGAAACATGGCTGGCTAAGGGTTTCTTACGTTCTGATCTTTCAATGGATATTGATAATTCAGAACCGGATAAGGATGAAAACTCAGGTAAACAGAAGCACTTTGAGTTAGCACAAATTGCTTTCCTCGATTCCAAAACGATTCCTATAGGTAAACTGAATAAAGAAAACCTTGAATTGGTGTGTGAACACCTTGCAGAATTGGCATTGGCATCACCAGCGGTCTGTTTTCTCCGAAGTGTTAAAAGACACCAGGATGTTTCAATAGAATTGCTGGATGCTGCATACAATGTTGCTTCTGCTTTTTTCACCATGTTCAATAAGCCTGAAAGTATCGCTATTGTCAGGTTGTTTTCAGAGGGTGGAGATTATTGGGAACGAACCTTGAATTATATGATCGATGGAAACATCCAGGCAATGCTGGATGAATTCGTTTATCTGCTTGTTAAAGGAGAAGGTATTCAATCTGTTACTGAGTTATCTGATTTCATAAGTGATATCTTGACTGTTAGAACTGCTGCGTCAGAAGTGGATGATTATCCAACATTCCAGGATAGTCTCAAAGATCCGAAAACAAAAAAGCGATCAATGAGGGCTCACTATGCTGTTGATTTTGGAACACAGAAAATCAACACAGCAAAAGGAGCAGGAAGACAGATAAACATAAGACAGGCATTCAATTCACCATTTCGTCCTTTTGTCCTGGCAAGTACATCCATTGGTCAGGAAGGTTTAGACTTTCATCTGTATTGCAAGAAAATATTCCATTGGAACCTGCCGTCAAATCCGATTGACTTTGAACAAAGAGAAGGTCGTATTCATCGTTACCAGGGTTTAGTGATACGATTGAATCTTGCAGATAAGTATAAGGATCAAATTGAGTTTCTGAAAAGCAACAATGATGTGTGGGATACGATTTTCAAAATAGCCAGGAAGGAAAAAGATTGTGCACAATTCCCTTGTGATTTGATACCTTATTGGCATACCGAAACTACCAATGATATAAATATTGAACGCTATGTGCCTTTGTATCCATATAGCAAGGACATTGAAAAATTCAGTAATTTGATGAAGATACTCACCTTTTATAGGCTAACGTTTGGGCAACCAAGACAAGAGGAATTGGTAAATGCCCTCCATGGTACAGGGTTTAGTGAGGATGCATTTAAAAGGTTAGATGATCTCATAATTAACCTATCCCCCATAAGATTTTCGTAAATGCAAAATTTCATTTCAGAAGATCAGATAGAAAAAGCCACCATTGAGGTTTTTAAAATACTCAATACTACAGTCAACTATTCATAACTCATGGGCATGGCAATATTGCACAACCATGAAAACAGATTTAATTTATCAGCCTTCTGATGTTTTTGAAACCTTTCCATTTCCACAAAACTTTATTCTACAACAAGTGCAACAACTGGAAACGATTGGTGAAACTTACCACGAACACCGCAGGCAACTCATGTTGGGTATGCAATTGGGGCTCACCAAAACCTATAATTTGTTTCACAGCAATGCTATAACTGCACAAGCAGTAAATGAAAAGGATAAACAGGTAGCAGCCCTGCAAAAGCATTTGGAGAAAATGGCTAATACCATTTCCTTCAACGAAGCCATACAAGGCATCCTCAAACTCCGTGAGCTACATGTGCAAATGGATAAGGCGGTGCTGGATGCGTATGATTGGAATGATATTGCCATCCGTCATGATTTCTACGAAGTGGATTACCTGCCGGAGAAAGATCGTATTCGTTACACCATTAATACCGATGCCAGGAAAGAAGTGTTAAAACGGTTGTTGGAACTCAACCATAAAATTCATGAGGAGGAAGTGAAGGCGGGGCTATGGGAGAAGAAAAAAACAAGCACTAAAAAATCAACTATTGTAAACGAGCCCAACGCAGCGTATGGAGGAGATTTGTTTAACCAATAAAAATGAAGCAGATATTACACGACAAAATTTGACTGAATGGCAAAGGCAACTAGAAAAATAAAAATAATGGTTGGCTCAACGGTATATGGTTTTGAAGACCAATTGTCTCAAATCATTGCACAGTTGCAGTTATTAAATTACGATGTGTTGAACTCCCATAATGGCAGTATCAAAGTAAATCCGCGGTTATCCAACTTAGATAATTGCCTCAATGCTGTAAAAGAATGCGATTTGTTTTTGGGCATTATCCGGCCATACTATGGCACAGGCAAAATTGGTGAAAAGAACATCACTTTTGAAGAAATCAAATTGGCTATTAAACTGAAGAAGCCTTATTGGTTTTTGGTTCACCGAGATGTAGTATTCGCAAGGCTTTTGTTCAATAATATGGAAGTGAAGAAAGGCTGTGAGATAACGGTGAAGCCCAATAAGTTTTTTGATAAACGCACCATTGAAATTTACGACTATGTCATTAAAAACCACGAACCGGTTGTTTTACGAAATGGCAATTGGGCACAGGAATTTTATAGGTTAGATGAAATGATGACCTATATCACTACGCAGTTTGAGGATATGGAATTTGTGAAACAAATAATGAACGAAAAACCTAAAGGCAATGGAAAATAATTTTATTATAGACAACTTGCTGCAACAGCAAGAAGGCACTCGTTTAGAGTTTAAACGAAAGGCTGATAAAAATACTATTGCCAAGATTATAACTTCGTTTATTAATACGCAGGGTGGAGATATACTCATAGGGGTTGAAGACGATAAAAAGGTTGTTGGTGTCGAGAATGCGGAAAAACTTTGCACTACCATTCAGAAAATGTTGGTAGATGACATCAAGCCTATTGCCCCAATATCGGTGCAGGTTATTCAATACAAAAAGAAAGACCTGATTTTAATAAGTGTTTGGGAAGGGGCTAAAAAACCTTATCAATACAAGGGTAAAATATATACCCGTGAAAACGATGCAACAAAACTATCATCAGTTGATAATCTTACAGCACTTATTAAGGATCGTAAGAATGCAGATTTTCAATGGGAACGCAGAGCAGTTTTAGGGGCAACATTAAATGATCTGGATATTGAGCAAATAAATGAGACCATCAGTTATTACAAATCCTATAAAGCCGGAGTCAATATTGAAGACGCGGAGGATTTCTTAATACAAATGGGCTTAATCCAAAACGGCAACATTACCAATGCTTGTGTAGTCTTGTTCGCTAAAAAGCCAACACGGTTCATTCCTCAGGCAAAAATCCGGTTAACCATTTATCCATCTACAATTTCTGGCAGCAAGTTTTTAAACGATAGGATATTTGAAGGCAACATCTTCAACAATATCACATCTATTTTAAACTTCATTGATATAACCTTTGGTAAAAATATTACTGTTGAGGGAGTGCTTCGCAGCGAAAAATACAATTATCCATTAATTGCACTGCGTGAAGGACTACTAAATGCAATGGTGCATAGAGATTACAATTCGGTAAACGGCTTTTTAAAGATTTCCATTTTTAGTGATAGAACAGAAATTGCAAATTATGGAGGCTTGCCCAATGGTATTAAGATTGCCGATTTAAAGAAAGAACACAGTTCCATACTTCGTAACCCCGATATTGCCCAAATATGCTTCCTGCGCAAGTACATAGAAATGCTTGGTAGCGGCACACTGCGTATGATAAGCGATTGCAAAAAAGGTGGTTTTAGAATACCTGTATGGTCAGATAAAGATAATGTTACAACAGTTGTTTTTCCTGGCTTAACGGCTGTTCCTAAGTCCAGTGAGGGAGTAAATGAGGGGGTAAATGAGGGAGTAAAAAGGATAAATTTTGAGGATGAGAGTGAGGGAGTAAATAGTGAAATGAATACCCTTTACGAAGCCATAAAGAAAACACCGGGCTTAAAGGTTCCTGCATTGGCAGAAGTTATGGGTAAAGGAGTTTCTACAACAGAACGATATATCAAGAAGCTAAAAGATGCTAACTACATATCCTTTGTTGGTGCACCTAAAACAGGTGGCTATTACGTAAATAAAAAAGTAGATTAATGCAACAGATTCAACTCAATATTATCCCATTCAAACCGGTAGTAGATAACCAAACTTTTGCTTTCTATGGCGAGAAGCAGAAGGGGTTTGCTCCTATCTATTGGGATAAGTTGTTTGAATCGTTCCCCGAAGGCAGAGAAGCCAAACATAAAAACTACTACAGCGACTTTCAACCCGCCAGGCAGGGAGCCATTGAAAAAGAACATAGTTTTTACAGAAGCCATTGGCTTTTCCATTCACTACTTCCGCTACATCATCCTGCACTATTTCAAAACCATGGAAGGGGCTATTGTATTTCCCAACTTTACCGAAGATGTGGAAGTGTGGCTGGAAGATACCGAAGTGCAGCACGATCAATACAGGCAGTACAATAAATTCACCATAAAAGTGCAGTACAGGCAGGTTTCAGAAGGCTATGAAATGGTACTGGCTGTAGTCGGTAACTACAAGTGCAGAGAAAATGGCAATCAGGAGTGCAGAGTTTTCGGCAACAATGTTGCAGAGAAAATGGCAACATGAGTGCAGAGTTCAAAAATAGGATTAGTTGTCTTTTTGTTGAAAAATTGTT
Source organism: Bacteroidota bacterium (assembly GCA_023409975.1). Lineage (GTDB taxonomy): Bacteria > Bacteroidota > Bacteroidia > Chitinophagales > Chitinophagaceae > JAFIGV01. Next base: position 14,078 of record JAEYQO010000081.1, read on the forward strand.
TTGCGATTTTTTAGTCTGTAGCTCTTACCTGCGAGGTTGATCACTTCGCATTGAAAAAGGAGTCTGTCCAGCAAGGCTGTTGCCAATACTTCGTCATTAAGCATCTGTGCCCATTCAGCTGGTTTTTTGTTTGTGGTGATGATAAATGAAGTTTTTTCGTACACCAGGTTTATAAAATTGAAGAGCATTACGGCTTCTTTTTTTTCGATAGGGAATAGCATGATGTCATCAATGACGATTAGGTGTGCGTTAGTAAGCCGTCGGTATTCGGCTTTAGCGGACGGGGTAACTTCTTTCATTTTAAGGATGCTGATCAGTGTATCAATATTTCGGAAGTAGGCTTTGTATCCCTTTTTTACGGCCTCATGGCAAAGGCCTGCAGACAGGAATGTCTTTCCTGTTCCTGAAGGTCCCATCAGTATGATATTAAAGATCTGGTCTATCCAGTGGAGTTCCTGGAGCTGGTGCAGTCGTTTGATGGTGAGGCCATTGCTAAAGCTGTGGTCATAGGCCGCCAGATCACAATATTTTGGAAGGCTCGCCATTTTCAGGCGCTTTTGGATATCCCTTTGCTTTCTGTAGGCTGCTTCTGTATCCAGGAAGGCTAATGTGTAATCGATGTATCCTAGCGCCCTGGTTTCGGCATTGGTGATTAATTCGTCTATTACTTTGTTTACACCGGTAAGGTTAAATTGCTGGCAGTATTGCCGGATCATTTGTTTCTGCTCCATTTGGTTTGTGTTTAATATGTGAATGATTGATTTAAAACATGTCGTAGTCGTCAATAGAACTTACATTGGGTTGAATGAGTGCTTCCAATGGTGTTTTTCTGTTCAGTGGGTTGAGATGAAGTGATGGCTCCCGCTTTTCATCGGCATGGCTGGAGAAGTGCTGAACAACAGCTTTAAAGTCGGTAGCGCTTTTGGTTCCAGCTTTCAGGCAATAAGTTAAGGCCTGTTGTGCAATGTCTGGATGACAGAGACGGACGGTTTGTATCAGCAACAGTAACTGATCGCGGATATAACGTGGCTTTTCCTGCCGGATAGCCGTTACCAATTGGCGGGCCTCGTCAGCAGCACTGTTCAGGTGGTTGTAAAACTGATCCTCCAGTTCCTTTATAGACTGGCTTTTTTCGCGACGATGGTCATTGTTAATGATCTTCTCTCCACTGCCTGTATGTACCTTATGACGGCAGAGCTCAAGCTTTTCCAGGCTATAGAGTACAACCTGATCCCCTTGCCGTTCGAGCAATACCTGGCTACCACGTCCCTGATAGGTACCACAGGGAAGGGAATAGAAATTCCCCTTGTAAGAAAAGCTATTGTCTTTACGTACCGCATAGGCAATACCTTTTGCTTTTGTGGGTAGCAATGGTCGGCAGGGTTGCAGGTATGGCCTTTCTATTTCCCATTCCCTGCAAGGATGCTTTTTGGTAGTTCCGTGCATTAAAGCATTGCCTGTTCTTGCCAGCCAGGCCAGCACTTCAACATTCAGGCTATCTAAATCGCTGAAGGGACGATTGTAGAGAAAGTTCTGTTTTACATACTTGACGACGTTTTCTACCTTGCCCTTGCTTTGGGGATCGGATTTGCGGCAGAAGTGTAGCTTGAACTGACGCTGTCTGCTATAAGTCCGGAAGGCTTCGGTCAATATCAGGTCACCTCTATTTTCATCAACCATAAATAGTCGATCCTGATCATACACAAGCGTATCGGGCATACCACCGATATAGGCAAAGGCCTGCTCGTGGGCATCTATAGCCGTGGCAGCGGTAAAGGGTTCCTGGGAAAACAGCACATACTTATACCGGGAACGCGACAAAACCATGGTGAAAAAATAAACTTTCACCCTGCCACCCTGATTATTACGTAGGTTATACACGCCAAAGTCCACCTGTGCCTGGGAGCCATAGGGGCTGTCGGGCACCATACCGAAGTCGCGCGCTGCCAATGTTTTGGGCAACTCGTATTTACGGCGCACACGCGATACATAGTTGAAGACTGTCTTAACTGATACCGCAGGCAGGTCGGTGTAATGTTCCTTGAGCCAGTCATGCATCTGAGCTGAGGAGGTATCCGGATATTGCTCCAACCTGGATTTTACAAAGTCTTCATAGCGATCCAGCAGACATTCTTTAATTGAGCCATCCTGGAGGAATTGTTCATATTGGCGGTCATCTGCTATACTCAGCAAACGCTTTACAGTTCGCCAGTTCAGA
>JAEYQO010000105.1 GCA_023409975.1 Bacteroidota bacterium
CCTTCCTTGTAGGTTCCTTGTACCTTCCTTGTAGGTTCCAACTAACTGGCATAATACGAGAGGACGGTGTCGTACATACGTCTTACTGGTGTCCTACTGGTGTCATGTAAACCCTATGTACGAAAACCTTATTCGGTTGGATTTTCTTCGCGTACCGGTAAAAAACGAGCCAAAGGCCCATAGCTCTAAATGCAAACGGAATGCCAGTGGAGGGTTCAAAGGCTGCATTACGCACATGAAAACAATCTCCCTTTTCGATGGGTAGAGGGTCCCTTTTACAAATCCCAGCACAAATCAATAAAATTAATGCTCTCAGGCCTGCTAAAACTCAATTTCCAATTTTTACCGGACAGCAGTGTTTCAGAAACCTGATACCCTTTTGCCCCAATGTTTGAACGGGGAAAAACAGATGCGATGGTAATGGGGCTGCGGGGAGTAGTGGGAGGGGGGAGTCTGGACTCTGTGGGGAAGGTTCCCGGAGGGTTTCCGGACGGAAGTATGCTATAGGTGTCCGTCAGTTGCCCGTCAGGTATTCCTCAGTTGTCCGTCAGCTTTTCTCGTAAATTGATTCCTATAGCAACTGTTTCCGGAAGGAATGGCTATCAAAAGCATCGGCTAAAGCTAGCCAAAATGGGTCAAAAACGGAACATGAGAATTTGGGAAAGCTGCGTTTTTGTGGCCCGTTTTCAGATATATAGTGCAATTTCTAACAATCCTTACCTTTGCCCCCGAAAAATCAAACATACACCACATTATGGCTTCTAAAACGATCCAGGATCTCTTAGGCGATAAGGCCGAGTTCTATTTGAATCACACTTCAAAGACCTTTGATAAGAGCTTATTACATACCCCAACCCCGAATGCTATTGATGAGGTTTGGGTTCAGTCGAACAGAAATGTTCAGACATTGCGCAGCCTGGGAACATTATTGAATAATGGACGTCTGTCCGGTACAGGATACGTGTCTATTCTTCCGGTAGATCAGGGAATTGAGCACAGTGCTGGTGCTTCCTTCGCTCCTAATCCGATTTATTTTGATCCTGAGAATATCGTGAAGCTGGCTATTGAGGGTGGATGCAATGCGGTCGCTTCTACGTATGGTGTACTGGGATCAGTTGCACGTAAGTATGCACACAAAATTCCTTTCATCGTTAAAGTGAACCATAACGAGTTCATTTCCTATCCGAACAGATTTGATCAGATTATGTTTGGAAACATCAAGGATGCCTGGAACATGGGAGCTGTTGCGGTGGGTGCGACAATTTATTATGGTTCTGAAGAAAGCAGCCGTCAGATTGTTGAAATTGCTGAGGCATTTGAATATGCGCATGAGCTTGGAATGGCGACCGTGCTTTGGTGCTATATCCGTAATAATGCGTTTAAGAAAGACGGTGTAGATTATCATACAGCTGCTGATCTTACCGCCCAGGCGAACCATTTGGGGGTTACGATTCAGGCGGATATCATCAAGCAGAAGCTCCCTACAGTCAATGGTGGATATACGGCACTGAGCTATGGGAAGACCCATAAGAAAGTTTATGAAGAGCTGACTACCGACCATCCGATTGACCTTTGTCGTTATCAGGTAGCAAATTGTTACATGGGTAGAGTCGGTCTGATCAATTCAGGCGGTGAATCAAAGGGTGCTACGGATCTGCAGGAAGCTGTTATCACAGCAGTGATCAACAAGCGTGCTGGAGGTATGGGACTGATCAGCGGACGTAAGGCATTCCAGAAGCCGATGAATGAGGGGGTGAATTTGTTGAACACCATTCAGGATGTTTATCTGGATCAGGATATTACCCTGGCATAGTTAAAGCTAACAGATTAATATTTGAAAGGCTGCATCGGAAACGAAGCAGCCTTCTTTTTTTTAGGCTCAGGGGGCTCAGTATCAGGGTAAACAGTTAGATATGTGGACGGGTTTAATAAAAAAAATTTGCATCCGGCTTGTTTGTTAATATTATTTTAATTTCCTTTGATATCGTATCTAAATTGCCCCTAAGATGAAGAACGATTTCCTTATTCGCCTTTTCCCTCTACATCCAGTGTAATAACCGGGAGAAACTGGAGAGGAGCAGGAGAGGAGCAAGCCGAAAATCCTGAAGAGAGTAGGCAATTCCTTAAACATTTTATTATGCATTTTGCATTTACCCCGTTACTCGCTTTCCTGAGGAGGCGCAGAGGCGACCTATTGTTGCCAAACAAGCCGGTCATTATTTTTTTGACCATCCTTTCCCTTTTGATTGCCACAGCGGTCGGTGCTCAGGTATCCGTATCGGCGACTGCCGGTACCACTGGTCCGACAAGTTATCCAACACTTAAGGATGCTTTTGATGCTTTGAATTCCGGTACCCACCAAGGTGTTATTACAATTGAACTTTCCGCCAGTACGACTGAAACTGCTCCGGCAGTACTGAATTCCAGTGGTGCGGGGTCTGCGAATTACACAAGCGTATTGGTGCGACCAGTAAATGATGCAATCGTTATTTCAGCGGCACCCGGTAGTGGCAGGGGAATCATTGAATTGAATGGTGCAGATAATGTGGTTATTGATGGTGATAATCCCAACACTCCTGGGATTAACCGTAACCTTACTGTTCAAAGCACGAACCCCAATACTGCTACGTTTACTTCCTGTGTGCGGATAGCAACTGCTGCCGCAGTCACAACAGCGAGTGATAACACGATCAAGAATCTGAAGTTGGTTGGCTCCAATACCGGTAAGAATGACCCGGCGGCGACCTCTGAAGTAGTTAGTTGGGGTATTATCGCTTCCGGTAATGCAGGTGCAGCCGGACCTACGGCTTTGACTTCTAATAGTATGACTATTGGTTCTGGTCAGAGTGTTGCAAACCTCGTTATTGAAAATAATGAGATCAACAATGTTTCCAGAGGGATTGCTGTCAATGGTACAGCGAATGTTGCGGCAGGACTGACGATCTCGAACAATGTAATTGGTAATCCGGTAGCTGGTGATCCGAACCAGGTGACATCTGTTGGAATCACGGCTCAGGGTTCCAATGATGGAGTTATCCAGGGAAATGTTATCAGAGTAGAAGGTTACGTGAATGCCTCAAGCTCAACCATGGGCAGCAGAGGTATAGATGCAGGAGGTGTGTCTTCTAACGGTACATTGCAGATTATGAATAATAAGATTGAGCGCGCGATCAATAATAATCCTGCAGGATGGGGGGCCTATGGCATCAATGTTGCCGGAGGCACAGGACATACCATAGTCAACAACTTCATAAGTGGCGTTTATAACAGCCAGGTTGCCGGTACGGGATCTTTTTCGAATATTTTCGGTGCATTTGGTATTCGCCTTGGCGGGGGTGCCAATCATAAGGTTTATCATAACACGGTTCACTTATCTGGGGTGGCGCCAGGCGATGTCGGTGCAAACCTTATAGCTTGTCTGGGTATAACGACAACATCCATAACTGGTTGTGATGTCCGAAATAACATCTTCTCCAATCAATTGGTGGGCGGCAATTTGGTTAGTACTAACACCCGGCTTACCTGTCTCGCTCTTCCTGGTGGTACTACATCATTCAATTTGACATTGAATAACAACGCTTATTATCAGGGAGGAACAGCAATCAGCACCATTGCACAAAATGGATTTACACATGGTTCATCCACTGCATTTAAAGCAGAAGATTTTGTTTCTTATTCAACGTCTCCCTCGACAAATCTGAGGAGTTATACCAGCGGATTGAATTTGTCTGGGTTGAATGACGAGTTGTCCTATGCAGTTGTGGGAGCTCCTCCTGTAGTTTCTGCGAATGATCTGCACCTCTCGACAACGGGTGTAACTATCCTCGAGTCAACCGGCGCAATTGTGGGCATTGGTACAGATATTGACGGTCAGGTTCGTCCGGGTCCTACAGGATCCGTCAATGGGGGAGCAGTGAATCCGGACATTGGTGCAGATGAGTTTGATGGCGTACCTCAGGTATTAAATGATCTGGCCGCATGGGAATTGGTCAGTCCCGCTAACGGAGCTTTACTTCCTGTCGGTGCGTCCGGAGCACCTGAAGCCAGTTTTAGGAATATGGGTCTGGCAAATCAAACCAATATTACCGTACGTTATAGAATCCTGGATGCTTCCAATAACGTACTCTATAATCAAACTGCTGTCATCCCAAGTTTGAATTCAGGTGCTTTGGGAACGGCGAGTTTCCCTTCCGGAGTATTAGGACTTGCCGGAACCTTCACCATTCAGGCCATTGTTGAGTTGGCTGGGGATGTAGATGCTTCAAATGATACTTTGTCCGGTACGATCACAGTTGGCAATCCGCTTTGTGGGACGATCCATGTAGGTGCAGCGCAGCCGCCGCCATATAATACACTGACGAACGCCATTGTCGCACTGAATAACTTTGGTGTATCGTGTCCGGTAACCTTGTTATTGGATGACCAATTGTATTCCAGTTCGGAGGTTTTCCCGATTGAGATCAGTAACAGTATTCCTGGTATCAGTGCAACGGACTCCGTTCTGATTAAGCCCAATGCAGGCGTCACTGCAACAATCAGTGGGGAGCTCCCTTCTGCGGTACTAATCAGGATCCTGAGCAGTTATGTGACGATTGACGGGTCTAATACAGTAGGTGGTACATCGAGAGACCTTACCATTGTCAATTCGGGTGCCACATCACCACAGGTCCTGCTGGTTGGTTCTGTGAATCCGACGCCAATAACTGATGTTAATATCCGGAATGTGGTACTTGAAAACGGTGCCAACACTACCAGTACCATCGTAGTGGGTGGATCGACAGGAAGTACTTCTTCTGCAAGTGCAGGATACTCCAATAATATTGTGATTCAGAACATCAAGTCGATCAACTCAAACTATGGAGTGTATGTAACTCATACTGCTTCGGCGGGGAACGGTACCGGGTTGATGATCATAGATAATGATTTTACCGGATCCGGTGCTGCCGGCATCAGAACAAATGGAGTGGGGGTGAACGGAGTCGATGGAGCGATTATTGCAAATAATACCATTGATTTCACGGATGGGACAGCAACAGGAATTCATGCTGGCATCAATATAGGAAGCGGTACGGTAAACACGACTATTACTGGTAACTCCATTAAAGTTGCCTACAACGGTACCAGCACAGGATCAGCCATTGGTATTTACATCACTTCCGGACAGGCGGCGTCTAACCTGATTATCACAAATAATCAGATCAACGATATCATTTCATCTGGTACGACTACTACGGTTGCAAACCTGACAACAGGTATCCGGGTTACAGGTGCAACAGGAAATGTTACGATCGCGGGCAACAGAATTAATAATGTGTCCAATATCAATAGCAATGGTTATGCAGCTTCGGGGATTCACATGAATTCTTCTTCGGCAACCTCAAATATTCAGATCTATAACAACTTTATTAGTGATATCAATTCTGCTGGTAACAGTACGATCACGAGGAATGCTAATGGTATCTACCTAAACACTGGGGGAGGGTATAGCATTTGGAACAATAGCATTCATTTGTTCAATGATCAGACGACTGGTATTTCTGCTGCTATCAATATTGCTTCCGGAGTTTCCTCCTCGGGTGCAATGGACATACGGAATAATATATTTTCAAACTTCCAGACTACGGCGACGTCCTATGCACTGTATAGTGCGGTAACTTCCGCGAACAGTGCGGGCGCGTTTGGCCAGCTTGACTATAACAACTACTGGAGTAATGGTACTAACCTGGCCTATTTTGCCGGTAGTGATCAGATAAATCTGGCTGCATTTACCGGAGCGTTCCAGAATGCCAATTCCGAAGCTATACAGCCAGTTTTTGTATCGAGTTCTGATTTGCATTTACAGAATGTTACAGGAAACCAGCTTCTGGATAATCAGGGGATTTTCATTGCATCCGTTACAACTGATATCGATGGCGCTACGCGTGATCTAACGACACCTGACATGGGTGCTGATGAGTTCAGCATCACCAATTGTGTCGGATCGGTTGGAGGAACAACTACGGCTCTGCAGACAGCTTTTTGTGTGACAGGGTCGACGATAATTTCTGCAACGGGGTATTCTGATGGTGCAGGTACGACCTATCAGTGGGAGTATTCAACTGATAACTTCGTTTCTGACATCAATGATCTCGTAGGACAAACCACGCCGGCACAGGCACAAAGTGGCGTGTTGTCGGACACTACCTGGTTCCGGTTAAGGGTGACCTGCTCTCAATCGACATCAACGGATTGGTCGACTCCGGTAGTTGTTTACATACATGCACTTCCAAATGTTTCGATCGCTCCTCCGGCCCCAGCCGCTATCTGCGCGCCTAATACCGAACAGCTTTCAGTGATTACCAATGCGGCTAATCCAGGTTATGAGTGGTATTTTGATGGCAGTCCGATTGGTGCTACTACATCAGGATATGCTGCGGGATCCACCGGGGATTACACGGTTCTTGTAACAGATGGAAACACAGGTTGCTCTGCTACTTCTGCGCCAGTTACGTTGCAGGTACATCCGCAATCAGGAATCTTTGCGGTGACACCTTCGGCTTCCGCCTATTGTAGTCCCGGCAGTCCTGTTGAACTGGTTGCGGACCCATCGTTAATGGAGGTAACTATTCTGTCTGAAGACTTCAATGGTGCAACCAATAACTGGGTAGCTATAAACAATACCACTGGTGCGGATCCTCTAATTGCTGCGACTACGGAATGGACGCTCCGACCCGATGGTTATGTATATAACGCCAGTTACCCGACTGCATATCATAGTAATGATAATAGTCAGTTCTATCATTCGAACAGTGATGGCACGTCCTCTACTTATACAACAATGACTCATCTTGTGTCACCTTCCTTCAGCACAGTTGGATTAACTACATGTACCCTTAACTTCTACCAGTTTTATAAGGACTACAATGCTGGCGATTCAGCCAGTGTGGACATTTCTACAGACGGTGCAGCCTGGACGACTGTCTGGAGTGTCAAGAGTAGTGGTGATTATGGTTTTTATGATGCCTTTCAGCAGGTTTCAGTGGATTTATCAGCCTACACGGGGCAGCCGGTCATGTACGTCAGGTTCCGGTATGACGCTGTCTGGGGATACTGGTGGGCGCTGGATAATGTTTCGGTAACGGGAAGTCAATCTGCTCCAATTACCTGGACTCCAACAACGGATCTTTATACCGATGCGCTGGGTACTGTACCTTATACAGGAGGAGCAGCACAATCCGTTTTTGCGCATCCCGGTGCGACCACTACCTACACTGCTACGGCAACCACGCCTCTGGGATGTGTTAGACAAGAAACAGCAACGGTGCAGGTAAATCCTTTGCCGGTAGGTATTGTCACAGTCAGTGAGCCGGTTGTCTGTCTTGGATCATCAACCACTCTCACTGCAGGAGTCTGTGGTGCTGCCAGTGGTTTTGCAGGAACTTTTGCACCAGCGAACTGGATATTCTCACAGTCAAATTCTGACGGGGTGGTTGCAACGACCAATGCGCCAGCGAGCATCAGCATTAGTTCAGGTAATAATGGAACTTCAAACTCAGGGACAACGAATTATGCCATCGACATGAATTGCGATGGTGTTGTAAGTTTTGACTGGGTTTATACGACTATTGATGGTGCTGCCTACGATTACCCCCGGTATACCATAAATGGTGGAACTCCGGTAATATTCCCGGGTTATTCGACCAGCGGTTCTACTACACAGAATGGCACGGCCAATATTTCGGTGAGCGCGGGTGATGTGTTGACCCTGCAGATGTACACAGATGATAACTCATGGGGTGCTGCTAATGTCACGATTTCCAACTTTAGCGGTCCTGCTCTTGATACGGTTGGATATGACATACAATGGTACGATGCGCCAGTGGGCGGCAATCTTCTTGCAACTGGTTCCACCTATCAGGTGACACCCGCTTCCGCTGGAACGTTCACCTATTATGTAGATGTAGCGAACACAAGTACGAGCTGTGTTAACGCTACGAGAAGTTCCGGAAATGTACAGGTCAATCCACCTATTTCGAACAATACGATTGGTGCTCCACAGACGGCTTGCATAGGCTCTGTTCCTGCACAGCTGACGGGTGCCGTTCCAACCGGTGGTGATGGTAATTACACATACATCTGGGAAAGTAGTACTGCGGGATCTACAGCGGGATTTGCTGCTGCTTCGGGTACTAATAATACCGCGGATTACATGCCAGGCGCCCTGACACAGACAACATGGTACAGAAGAGTAGTGGTTTCAGGAGGATGCAGTGATACATCCGCTGCCGTAGAGATCTCAGTTGCAATCATTGCTTCCAATACCATCTCTGGCAACCAATCGGTTTGTAGCGGAGATGCACCTCAGGTGCTGACCGGATCAACACCTACAGGTGGCATGGGCGGGTTTACCTATATATGGGAACGCTCTACATCAGGGTCATCCGGGACATACAGTGCGGCGCCCGGGACGAACAATGCTGTTGATTATACACCGGGAGTACTCACGCAAACGAGCTGGTACCGAAGAATTGTGAATTCAGGAACCTGTTCGGATACCTCTGCTTCCGTGGAAGTTAAATTCATTGAACTGCCTTCAGGAGTAATTGCAGGTGCAACAGATCCTTTGATTTGTGCAGGTACTTCAATAGATCTGATGGGTTTTGCTGATCCTGTCAACGTTATTTTATTAACAGAAGGATTTAATAATCCTACCAACAACTGGGTCACAATCAATAATTCTACAGGTGGCACTGTCAGCGCTTCGAACTGGACATTGAGGGGTAACGGATATGCCCCGGGCGGATCATTCATAGGCTCGTTCAATAGTAACGACAACTCCCAGTTCTACTTCAGTAACGGAGACGCACAGGGTAACGGCGGTTTGCAGAATACCATATTGCAGGCGCCTGTAATGAATACCTCGGGCCTGTCGACACTTCAGTTGCAGTTCTACCATCATATCAGAATCTACAACTCTCCTCCTGATTCTGCAAAGATTGAGGTGTCTACGGATGGCACCAACTGGACATTGGTTCAATCATACATTGCTACTCAGGGGTCACAGACAAATTTCTCACTTGCAACCGTGAACCTTGACAGCTATGTCGGTCATCCAACGTTCTATGTGAGATTCAGGTATGTGGCCGATTGGGGATATGGATGGGCTATTGATAATGTGACCCTGTCAGGTGACGCTACACAAACATTCGCGTGGACATCGACACCTGCAGGTTTCACTTCAAATGTTCAGAACCCCACCGCGGTTACTCCCACTGCCACTACCACCTATACATTAACCGTTACTGGTTTTGGAGGTTGTAGTGCTTCAGATGACACCGTTATCACGGTTAATCCGATTCTTGCCAACAACACCGTTAGTAGTGCACAGGTCATCTGCTCGGGTGCTACACCTGCTATGCTAACGGGTAGTACTCCAACTGGAGGTAGTGGTACCTACAGCTATAGCTGGGAAAGCAGCACGACCTCTTCAACCGGCGGGTTTACAGCGGCATCGGGAATAAACAGTAATTCTGATTACACTCCTGGTGCACTGACTCAGACTGCCTGGTACAGAAGAGTTGTTAGTTCAGGTTCTTGTTCTGATACTTCAGCGGTGATTGCGATTACTGTAGAACAGGCTATTGTCAATAACAGCATCAGTAGTGGTCAGACGATCTGCTCCGGTGCAACCCCTGCTATGCTTTCGGGTAGTACGCCGACTGGTGGTAGCGGAACTTACAATTATAGCTGGGAAAGCAGTACAACAGACGCTAATACCGGATTTGCGGCTGCATCAGGCGCCAATACGAATGCAGATTATACCCCGGGTGCGTTGACTCAAACAACCTGGTTCAGAAGAGTGGTAACAGGTGGTGCCTGTGCGGCCAGTACATCCAATGCTGTGGAGATCACGGTAAACCCAGGCGTTTCAATTACTGGTCAGCCTGCTGCCAGTACGGATATCTGCTCTGGTAATACCGTAGTACTGGAAGTTACTGCCACTAATGGACTCTCTTATAGTTGGTGGAAAAATGGTGCGTTGGTGACTGATGGAGGAAATGTTAGCGGAGCTACCACTTCTTCATTGATGATCACTAACAGCACCAGCTCTGACGCAGGTACGTATGAAGTGGTTATAGCCGGTAATGCGGGTTGTGATAATGATACCAGCAACAGCAGTGTGGTAGTTGTTAACACTATGGGTACTTCCCTGGCTTCCAACGGAGCTTCGGGTTCAACAACCCATTACGATGGAACAGTGCATACTTATACTGATGCATCATGTCAGCCGATTGTAACCATTTCGGATGGCAACGGAGGCAATACCCTTGGCGCGGTAACGGCTACAGTAACTGTAGCTCCAACTGTACCTACAGCACCAGCTACTAACCAGCCATATGTGCAGCGCTACTGGGTGATCACACCGACTAACAATGGTCCGGCTACACTGACACTCTATGCGACCCAGGCTGAGTTCGATGCCTACAACCTCGTTGCAGGTGGCTATCCCGTGCTACCAACAGGAGGTGTAGACAATGGTAATGTAAAAGTGACCAAGTTCGCGGGTAACACACTTGGTTCTGGACAGATGACCCTGATCACGCCAGTCGTAAGCTGGGATGCTACCAATAGCTGGTGGGTGATCACGTTCCCTGTTACAGACTTCAGCTCCTTCTTCATTCATACCGGCCAATGGGCGCTTGAGGTCAACCTGACCAGCATCACTGCAGCCAATGTAGGTGATCGGAACAGGGTGGACTGGGTGACAGCCTCTGAGAAGAATGCCGACAGGTTTGAACTGGAGAGAAGTGCCGATGGTCGAGTATTCGGCTATCTTGGAACTGTTGAAGCGAAAGGAACCGGATCTACCTATGCTTACTGGGATGAGACCCCGTTGAACGGTGTGAACTACTACCGTTTGAAGATGTTAGACCGTTCGGGTGAATACGAGTACAGTGATGTAGTCACTGCGGTGGTGAAGGGCAGCTTCAGTCTTGAAGTGTATCCGAATCCTGTTGGAGACCAGGAGGTCAACGTCAGAATCAGTGGTACTATCGCTGCAAATGCACAGTTGCAACTAACTGACATGACAGGAAAGGTGATCAGAACAGTAAAAGTCACAGATCAGCATACGAAGCTTGAGATGTCGAATCTGGCTCAGGGCGTTTATTTCATCAGGTATTCTGATGACCAGCGTACAGAGTCCGTGAAGTTGAACAAGCACTAGTAGCCAAAACAACTAGATCACGAAAAGGCCATCCTGAAGGGATGGCCTTTTTAATATGTTTTAGCCGAGTGTTATTTGAAAATGAGGCTAAATTTCCAACTCCAAAAGCGTTCTCGATGAACTTTGGATCTAGGGCAACTGAATTACTTCCTCTTTTCCCGTCTTTCTTTTCTCTTCCAGTGCCCAGGCGCTGATGGCTACTTTGTTATAGCTTTCTATGCCGTCTTTCTGGTGGTGGAGTTTCAGATAGCCATCGTAGAGCGCGCCGCTATATTCACTAATACCACTGGCGTATTTACGGCGGATCATCTTCAGGGTGTCGAGATGTGCGATTGTAATCGGGTTTAACCTGCTCCTGAGTTCATTAGCTTTTGTTGTATCCACGCGGCGAAGACGGGCATGAGTATAGAGCCACAGATTCAGGTAAGCCGAGTAGTGGAACAGCGGGTCTTCCGTCATCGTGCTAACAGCGTAGGAGAGCAGGTTGGCATCATCTTCCCTTGCGATCCCGGACTGGTGGGCCATTTCATGACAGACAACGAAAGGCAGCATGAAAGCGGGCAGGTGTTTGTTGACCTGGGCCTCGCCGGTGAAAGGATTGTAGTAGCCCTGAATACCGAGGTGTTGCATTGCAAAGCCAAAAACGGAAGGTTTCACCTTGATACCATAGTCCTTGGTCCGGCTGTCAGTATGTTCGTGAAAGTAGGCGCGGGCTTTTTTGTCGATGGTTTTGAAGTTGGCCGGCTGGTATTGTGGTGCATATTCATTGAGCTTTCCGATCAGGAACTCGTCGAAACTGTATAGCGTCGTATCCTTGCTCCAATCGGTGTTATTGAGCTGCCAGAAGGATGCCAAAGAAGATTTGTAGTAATTACCTCCCCAGCCCAGTATGAAGAACACATACAGAAGGCCGGTAACAATCAGGGTTTTCAGCATGGAACTGCCCAGTTCATGCTTTTCTTCCCGAAAACGAATCGTGTGACGGAGCCATTTGACCACCAAACCCACCAAACCAATCCCACCAACGATATAGATCAGGTCTCCTATGCTCACCGGAAACAGACTGAAGAGCCAATTCCTGAACTGCTGAAATGGGTGGAAAATGTATGAATTATAAAACGTGACTAATTTCGAATGTGCCGGAAATGCATACTGTATTGCAGTTAGCATCAGAATTAGCAGCACGATTGTAATCAGTTTGTTCTTATAACGCATAATAGAGAATGATAGGAGTTTAACAATGACCTCTATGATTTACAGGTATATTTGTGACTCTTTCTAAGTTAAGTTTTTGACTCTACATGATAAAATTATCGAGGGCACTTCTGGTGCCAGCCCTTTTTTTTATTGGTTCTTTAACGACTTCTTCCTGTAAAAGCAGCAAAGAAGATGCCACGGTTAAAAAAAACACTACGACCCGCACTTTACGTCTGGAGGGTTTCCTCGTACAAGCGGAAGCGTTTCAAAAAGACTTTAATGCCAGTGGTACGCTGAGGCCTAATGAGGAGATCAGTATCATGCCGGAAGTGGCAGGCAGAATAACTGCAATCAACTTCAAAGAAGGCGGTTTTGTTAAGAAAGGGCAGACATTGTTAGAGATCAACAATGCCGATATTCTAGCCCAGATACGGAAGCTCAAAGCTCAGCGGGCGCTGCAGCTCAAGATGCAGGAGCGGCAGGAGGAATTGCTGGCGATTGGAGGTATCAGCAGGCAGGATTACGAGACTACCCAGACACAGATTGCGTCAATTGACGCCGATATCGCTTTTCAGGAGGCACAGCTCCGGAAGACCAGGATCATAGCCCCCTTCGATGGCCGCATTGGTCTGAGGCAGGTCAGTCTGGGGGCTGTGGTTTCTGCGAACACGGTAGTGGCGACCTTGCAGCAGGTTCATCCTTTGAAAATGGACTTCAGCATTCCAGACCAATACCGGGATGCAGTGGCGCCGGGAAAGACTGTATTCTTCAAGATTCAGGGAATACAGGAATCACTCAGTGGTAAGATTGCAGCGGTAGACCCTGCTGCTGATGTTAATACCAGGTCTATCACGGTTCGTGCGGTGGTACCAAATCCGGGGAACAACCTCGTGGCAGGTGCCTTTGCCCATGTTCACGTTCCGTTCGAGAGCAGTAATGATGCTCTGCTGATACCATCCCAGGCCATAATTCCCACAACCCGTGAAAAACAGGTGGTGGTGGTCCGGGGGGGCAAGGCGCAAATGGTTACCGTTGAGCTGGGAACCCGTACTGAGGACCGGGTTCAGGTGTTGTCAGGGATTGTTGCGGGCGATACAGTGATCACAACCGGACTTATGCAGGTGAAGCCTGGCATGGATGTTACCATTACTAAGCTGAATAGCTAAAATGGGTAATGGGGCTGATCAGCTTCACGGAAAACGGCTTGTATTGTCAGCGGGGTGATTTCTATATCGATCCCTGGAAACCTGTGCGACGGGCAGTCATTACCCATGGCCACTCAGATCATGCCCGCTTCGGCAGTCAGTTTTACTTTTGTCATGATGATACAGCGCCCATTCTCCGCGCACGACTTGGGACAGAAATCCGGATAGAAACAGCCGGATATGGAAAGGGGTTCACTTCGAACGGGGTATCTGTCAGCCTGTTTCCGGCGGGCCATGTTGTAGGTTCGGCGCAGATCCGGGTGGCGTATAAAGACGAGGTCTGGGTTGTTTCAGGAGATTACAAGCTTGAATATGATGGCGTTTCAACAGCGTTTGAGCCTGTTCCCTGCGATACGTTTATTACAGAGAGTACGTTTGGTTTACCCATTTACCAATGGAAACCCCAGATAGAGGTGATTGATGAGATCGACCGCTGGGTCCGGTCGAACAGATCAAAGGGAAGATTCAGTGTCCTTTCTGCTTACAGTCTGGGCAAGGCGCAGCGCCTGGTGAAGGCATTAGCAGACTATGGTTATACCTGCTATGTGCACGGCGCCATTTTCAATATGCATGAGGTTGTCAGTGAACTGGTTGAGTTGCCGGAAGTCGTGCATTTGAAGGCTGAGGTACCAAAAGAAGAAGTGATGCAGGGTATCATCATCAGTACGGGCTCATCTATCGATAGTCCCTGGATGCGACGGTGGTCCCCCTGGTCGCTGGGCATCTGTTCCGGTTGGATGCAGGTACGGGGCGCCCAACGGAGGCGGAATGCTGATGCGGGATTTGTACTGAGCGATCATGCGGACTGGCCAGGGTTGTTAGAGGCCATCAGTGCTACAGGCGCCAGTTGTGTATACGCGACACATGGATTTCAGGATCAACTTGCTAGATACCTAAAGGAGACACTCGGTATCAGGGCTGGTGTTGTAAGAACGAGTTTTGGTGAGGATGAGGAGGAGTAGCCTCTGAGCCAAATGCGCTGTCAGGCCGGATTTCGGTACCTTTGCTTTAATGAAATCGTTCAACGTTCCCTCTCATTACCGCAGTCCATTGGTCACTGCCATCAAGCAGAAAAGAAAGGCGGAAGATAAGATGAAGAAGGACTTCACTCCGACCGTCCTGGACCTTGGCAATCTGAAGGTGATTCTTGCCAGACATTTTGGATTTTGCTATGGAGTTGAGAACGCGATAGAAATTGCTTTCAGGGCAGTAGATGAGAACCCTGGTAAGCGGATATTTCTGTTGAGCGAGATGATCCACAATCCTGGAGTTAACGCTGATCTGTTAGCTAAAGGTGTCCGGTTTATCATGAGTACCGGCGGAAAGATGCTGATGGATTGGGATGAGCTGGGCAGCGATGATATTGTTATTATCCCCGCGTTCGGGACGACACTGGAAGTTGAAGAACGTTTGCGAAGTAAAGGCATTCAGCCGGAGACCTATGAAACCACCTGTCCTTTTGTAGAGAAAGTCTGGAACCGGGCTGAGAAGATTGGCCTGGAAGGCTA
The DNA here is from genome assembly GCA_023409975.1 of Bacteroidota bacterium. GTDB lineage: Bacteria > Bacteroidota > Bacteroidia > Chitinophagales > Chitinophagaceae > JAFIGV01. The sequence goes on from JAEYQO010000105.1 coordinate 15,117, forward strand.
CACCATTGTTGTTCATGGTAAACCGGGTCATGAAGAAACCCGTGCCACTTTCTCTCATAGCAAGGCACATACACCCACGGTGATCGTGCGGGATATGGATCAGGCTGAGGTTCTGGCCCGGTATATCATGGGTCAGTTACCATCTGAGCAATTTTATGTCGAGTTTGAAGGTCAATATTCCGAGGGATTTGATCCGGTTCGTGATCTTCAAAGAATTGGAGTGGTAAATCAGACCACGATGCTTGCCAGTGAGACCCAGGGTATTGCTGACTACCTTCGCATGATCATGATCGGACATCATCAGCTTTCCCCGGACCAGATTTCACAACGATTTGCAGATACCCGCGATACCCTTTGCTATGCTACAAACGATAATCAGAGTGCCGTGCAGGGAATGCTGGAAGCAGAGGCGGATCTGGCGATTGTGATCGGAGGATACAACAGCTCGAATACTTCCCATCTCGTCGAGCTGTGTGAGCAAAAGTTGCCGACTTACTTTATCCGGGATGAAAGCTGTTTATTAAGCGAACATGAGATCAGTCATTTCGATCTGCACCTGCATCAGGAGAAGGTGACGAAGAGTTTTCTCCCTCCCAGCAGACCTTTCAGCGTGCTAATCACTTCCGGAGCTTCCTGCCCGGATGCGCTGGTAGAGGAAGTGATCAGCAGGCTGGCACAAATCGTGGGAACAACTCAGGCCCTGGAGCGTGTAGCGCGTGAATGGACGGGTGCTGAGGAGCAGCCTGCCTGATCAATTTGTAGTTTACTTCGGGTTCGTTTAGTTTTATTCCCAAGATCATGATACCTATGTATAAACTCCGAAGACGATTTCTGACTAGCTGTATTCTCTTGACTCTTTTGGGCTTCTTTTTTATGTATACGGATAAACCCTCAGCTATTATCTTTCTGATAGCCGGTGCCAACCTCGTCCTATACATTTTTGCCTGCCGAAGTAAGGAAAGATCTATTGGAAGACACTAGATAACTTTGATATAAAGAGAAGAGGCTGTCTCAATAGTGCGAGACAGCCTCTTCTACTCGTATCTGAAAAGGATTAGTTCAGTTCCAGTACCAGGTCATTTGTGTTTACCAGCGTTCCCGTTGGCAGCTCAATATGTTTGATGGCGCCTTCGAAAGGGGCTGTGATCACAGTTTCCATCTTCATCGCTTCAATTACAAAAAGCGGTTGGTTCTTTTTCACGCTATCGTTTGGATTGACAAGCAGTTTTGATAACATGCCCTGGAGGGGAGCTCCTATCTGCTTACCGTTGGTTTTGTCGATCTTTCTGTTTTCTTTATGCTCCACTTTTATGGACCGGTCCTGCACCTCGATGGCTCTTGTCTGACCATTCAGCTTAAAGAAAACTGTTCTCTTTCCGTGTTCATCGACAGGTCCGATGCTTAGTAAACGTATCAACAGCGTCTTGCCTTTTGCGATTTCTACGGTAGTGTCCTCTCCCATCTTCATGCCATAGAAAAAGATTGGCGTGGGCACAACGGATACGTCACCGAACTCCCGCCAGAACTTAAGGCCTTCTTCAAATACTTTAGGATATAGTTTGTAAGAAAGAAAGTCGCAGAGGCCCAGGTCTTCGCCAAACTGTTCCTGAAACTCCTTTAGTTCTTTTTCAAAATCGATGGGTGGTAACTGTTTCCCGGCACGTTCTGTTCTCGGTTGTTTGTCTTTCAGTATGATCTGTTGGAGCTCTTTGGGAAATCCGCCTTCCGGAAGTCCGATCTCACCAGAGAAAAACTGCTGCACTGATTCGGGGAAGGAGATGTTCATGCCATTTTTATAGACGTCTTCCGGCGACAGATCATTAGCGACCATGAATTGGGCCATGTCTCCCACAACTTTCGAACTTGGGGTCACTTTTACAATGTCGCCGAACATCTGGTTGACGGTGGCGTACATGTCCTTGATCTGTTCGAACTTGTCGCCGAGACCCAGTGCCTGAGCCTGTGGTTTTAGATTGGAATACTGGCCTCCCGGGATTTCGTGCTGAAATACGTCGGCTGCGCTTGCCTTCAGTCCGGATTCGAATGGGTAATAGTATTCACGGACCGTTCCCCAGTAGTCTGAGAATTGGTTCAGGGAGCGGATATCGTACTCGTTTTCCCGTTCGTGAAATCGCATCATTTCGACAACCGCATTGAAATTCGGCTGTGAGGTTAGTCCTGAGAGCGAGCCGATGGCACAGTCTACCACGTCAACCCCGGCATCAATAGCCATCAGATATGTGGCGGGTTGAAGCGAAGAGGTGTCGTGGGTGTGAAGGTGAATCGGAATATTCACTGCATCTTTAAGTGCGAGAATCAGTTCTTTGGCCGCATAGGGTTTCAGAAGACCGGACATGTCCTTTATGGCAAGAATATGCGCGCCTGCATTCTCCAGATCCTTTGCCAGTCGTACGTAGTAATCGAGTGTGTACTTGGTTCTTTCAGGGTTGAGAATGTCGCCTGTATAGCACAGCGCCGCCTCTGCCAGGCCACCTGTGCGCTTGCGCACCATTTCAATACAGGGGGCTACATTCTCCATCCAGTTGAGAGAATCGAAGATCCGGAAGATATCGATCCCTTTCTCCCAGGACTTTTCTACGAATTTTTCGATGAGATTATCCGGATAGGCGGCATAACCTACGCCGTTCATTCCCCTGATCAGCATCTGGAGCAGGATATTCGGAACAGCTTTGCGGATCATTTCCAGGCGTTTCCAGGGATCTTCCTTCAGGAAACGGATACACACGTCGAAGGTTGCGCCTCCCCAGACTTCCATACTAAACGTCTGAGGGTGATATCTGGCGAAGCCTTCAGCGGCGCGTAGCATATCGTAGGTACGCATGCGCGTGGCCAACAGCGACTGATGTGCATCACGGAGTGTAGTATCGGTATAATGGATCTTCTTTTCGTTCTTCAGCCAGTTGGCAAGTTCTTCTGGTCCGAGCTCGGTAAGCAGGTCTTTAGATCCTTTGGGGTAGGGCGCTGAATGATCAAAGACCGGGAGGTGGGGTTTTTCGAACTTCTTCTTGTCATCCTTCAGTTTTACGTCCGGATTGCCATTCACTGTGACATCGGCGAGGAACTTCAGCATTTTAGTTCCACGATCCTGCCGTTTTCCAAAATTGAACAGTTCCGGATGATCCTGGATAAAGCTTACCGTCGAGGTGCCATTGATAAAATCCGGATGGGTGATCAGGTTTTCCAGGAACTGGATGTTATTCTTAACACCGCGGATACGGAATTCCTTCAATGCCCGGTGCATCTTCTGTCCGGCCTCAGCCAACGTTTTACCCTGGGTGCTCACCTTCACCAGCATGGAATCGAAGAAGGGGCTGATCTTCATACCAGGATACGTGCTTCCCTCGTCGAGGCGTACACCAAAACCGGTGGCGTTACGGTAAGTGATCAGAGTGCCATAGTCAGGCTTGAAATTATTGGCGGGGTCTTCTGTGGTGATACGGCACTGTATAGCAAAGCCGTTTTTAGCTATGGCATTCTGATCGCCGAGTCCTATTTCAGGATCTGAGAGCTTGTATCCCGAGGCGATGTAGAGCTGGGTTTTGATCAGGTCGACACCTGTGATCATTTCTGTCACGGTATGCTCTACCTGGATCCTTGGATTTACCTCAATGAAGTAGATGTTTTGAGCAGCGTCTACCAGGAATTCTACCGTTCCCAGGTTGTTATAGTTCACTTCTGCCGCTATTCTTGTCGAGTAGTCGTAAAGCTTTTCTCTTGTTTCGGATTTCAGTGTCAGAGAGGGTGCCATCTCGACCACTTTCTGGAAGCGGCGTTGCACAGAGCAGTCCCTTTCATAGAGGTGGACGATGTTGCCATGTCTATCAGCGGCCACCTGCACTTCAATGTGTTTGGGGTTTTCAACGAATTTTTCGAGGAACACGGTGTCGTCGCCGAAGGCGTTTTTGGCTTCACTTCTCGCTTCCTGAAAGGCAACCCGGAGCTGGTCGTCGGTCCGAACCACCCGCATGCCCCGACCACCGCCACCAGCGGCGGCTTTTAACATCAGCGGATAACCTATGCGATTGGCTTCGGTTAATGCGATGTCTATGTCTGTGAGTGGCTGCTGATTGCTTTCTATCAGTGGGATCCCGGCCCGGCGGGCTATTTCTTTAGCTGTTACCTTATCACCCAGGGCTCCCATGGCTTCTGCGTCTGGACCTACAAAGATGATGTCGTTATCTGCGCACCGCTGTACAAACCTGGCGTTTTCAGAGAGGAAGCCATAGCCAGGGTGGATAGCATTTGCTCCACATTCCTTGGCGATCCGTATGATGGCTTCGATATCGAGGTAAGGCTTCAGCGGGTCATTGTCTTCACCTACCTGGTATGCCTCGTCCGCCTTGTAGCGGTGTAGCGAGTAGCGGTCTTCATAGGTGTAGATGGCGACGGTGGGGATATAAAGTTCTGTAGCAGCGCGGGAGATGCGGACAGCAATCTCCCCTCTGTTGGCGATCAGTAGCTTTTTGATAATCATCTGGTAAATGGAATGGTTAAGCTCTAACTAAAAAGTTGTGCCATTTTTCGGCAGGGCAAAGGTAGTTTTTCAGTATTGATTATTTGATTATTTGTCAGGTGCCTGAATTGACAACGGCGACTTCTGCATAATATCTGTATGAATCCCTGTATAACAGGAAGAATTGACCATAGCAGGATCGGACCAGATGAAAGCCTGGCGATGCAGTAAGCTTCCGAAATGGAGGCGACAACTTTGATAGGGCTCCTGACGCTCTAACGACTAGTTGGCTGTTGCGGTCTTAAATTCAGAAGTAAAATGGAATTCAATGTCCGGATTATTCTGGCGTTCCGTATTCAGGAACCACTCACTTTGTGCCAGGTAAACGAGGTTTCCGTCCTTGTCTTCCATGATGTTCGACTGTTTGAAGCGAACAAAATCATCGATCTTCTTCTTATCGCCGGTAATCCAGCAGGCTTTGTAGAAGCTCAGAGGAACGAAAGAGCAGGAAGCGCCGTATTCCTGAAGCAGGCGGTACTGAATCACTTCAAACTGTAGTTCTCCGACACAGCCAATGATCTTCCGATTACCCCCATGCTGTGTGAATAACTGAGCCACGCCTTCATCGGTGAGCTGCCGGATCCCTTTTTCGAGCTGTTTGGTCTTCATGGGATCCTTATTCACCAGTTCTTTAAAGATTTCCGGGGAGAAGGTGGGAATGCCTGTGAATTGCATCATTTCACCTTCTGTGAGCGTATCACCGATTTTGAAATTTCCTGTGTCGAATAGTCCTACAACATCTCCAGGGTATGCCTCGTCGATGATATCCTTTTCGCGGGCCAGAAAGGAGTAGGGATTACTGAAACGAACGTCTTTCTCAAGACGGGTATGCTTGAAGTATTTGTTGCGCTCGAATTTTCCGGAACAGACTCTGAGGAAGGCGATCCTGTCCCGGTGGCGGGGATCTAGGTTTGCATGGATCTTGAAGATGAATCCCGTGAACTTATTTTCGTAAGGACCTACGAAGCGTTTGTCGGTCATGCGGCCCAGCGGCTGTGGGGCAATCCTGATGAAAGTATCCAGCAGCTCTTTTACACCGAAGTTGTTTACTGCACTACCAAAGAAAACCGGGGCTACCTGACCCTTCAGATAAGCATCTGTATCGAGTTCGCCGTAAACTCCTTCCAGAAGTTCGATGTCTTCCCTGAGCTGGTTAGCGTCACGAGCGCCTACTTTTTCATCCAGCATGGGATTATCCAGGTCGGGGATGGGAACCGTGTTGTCTTCTGTCGCTTTCTGGTTCGCGGTAAATAGATTTAAACTTTTGTCGAACAGATTATATACTCCCTTGAAATCCTTACCCATATTGATGGGCCAGGACAGCGGGTGGAGTGAGATCTTCAATTCTTTTTCGATCTCATCCAGCAGGTCGAAGGGATATTTGCCATCCCTGTCCAGTTTGTTTACGAATACGATTACCGGCGTGTCTCTCATCCGGCACACCTCCATCAGTTTGCGTGTTTGTTCCTCCACGCCATTTACACTGTCGATCACAAGGATGACACTGTCAACGGCGGTGAGGGTGCGGTAGGTGTCCTCAGCGAAATCTTTGTGACCGGGTGTGTCGAGGAGATTGATCAGCGTGTCCCGGTATTCAAAGCTCATCACCGAAGTGGCCACAGAGATACCTCTCTGACGTTCTATCTCCATAAAATCGGAGGTTGCGTGCTTCTTGATCTTATTGCTCTTTACTGCACCGGCCACCTGGATGGCGCCACCGAACAGCAGGAGTTTTTCTGTCAGCGTGGTTTTACCGGCATCCGGGTGAGAGATGATGGCGAAGGTTCTGCGGCGGGAGATTTCTTTTTCGTATTTCATTGTTCCTCACATCAGCCGCTGGAGATTTTTCTTCAGAAACGGCTAAAGAGGTGCAAAATTCGGAAAAAATGCCGAGGGTCGTGAATTTTAGAATCCGGGATTCGGGACGCTGTTTACGTCCTCACGTGGTACGGACACCTCTCCGGGTACCTCGAAGAAATGGCGCTGCTCGATGGATTCCATAGTAGCTCTTCGCTGAAGATGCTGTCCTACAAGTAGTTTGATGTTTTTACCAGCCAGGTTCAGAATATCATTTTTCAGTCGGATCCTCCTGGTGGTCCGGGCGATGATCAGGAATGTGAGGGTGAGCAGGAGTCCCATTCCGTGTACTGCCATGCTAAAGAATTCCGCCTCTGTCAATGCCCTGAAGTCTTCTACAGAGCGCAGATAACGGATATTGGTAAGCGGTCCGAAGGGATATACCCGGTTCATAACGACGGTGAAAGCCAGTGCGCCCAGCGCCAGCAGATAGCTTAACGACTCAGCCAGGATCAAACCTGTTTTGTTCATCAGCCTTTGAGCGGCAGGCTTGCGGAGGGAGGTAGCCAGAGGGTCAAACAACTCGATTTGTTCAATGAGGATCCTTTTCTGCTCTTTGAGGTCTTCCAGTAAATCCTCCTGCAACCGGGTCAGGGACATAGATGATATTTATAGCAAATCTAATTAAGATTCTTGTTCGTTTGCCAGCGTCTTCGTGTAGTGAAGGGCTACAGCCTGCTCTCCAGCTCCAGTACCCTGGTCTCGTTCACTTTGACGTTATATGCTGCCGTGTAGAACCGCACCAAAGCCTGGATATAGCTGTTCTCTGCTTCTCTCGTCTCTATTGTAGTAGCGATACCTACGCGGAAACGGGCTTTCTGAATATCCATATTCTCTCGCGCATATTCGATATTCTCCAACTCCAGGCGGTAAGAGGCCACCGCCATTTCGTAGTCTTTCCAGGCAGTTCGGTATTGCCTCCCGATCTCGGTGGTCTGCCTTTCATATAGCAACTCGTCCCGGAAGGCCTGTAACGTGGCCACCTTCGCTTCCCTGCGCAGGTTGCCTCCCTGAAAAATCGGTGCGTTCATCGTTAATCCGACCGTAGGACCTGAGCTTTGGTTGAACAAGGCAAAACCAGCCTGACTGTTGGTCCGGCTATAGTTGTAGCCTGCGTTTGCAGAGAGGGAGGGATACATGAAAGTCCTTGAAATGCGGGCATTTAAATCAGAAATGTCTGCAAAACGGCGTGCGACTTCCAGGCTTAGATTCAAGTCGCGCAGTCTGTCTTTATCTGCTGGTTCCAGACCCAGTTGAATCTGCAGGCTGTCGTCTGTGACCCAGGTTAGAAAGGGGTCTGTGCCCATCAGAAAGTTCAGGTCTGCGAATGCACTATTCAGAAGTGATATCTGTTGTAGTGAATCAGACTGTCGGGCATTATAGTCCACACGGGCTTGCAGGTAATCTACTTTTGCTGAGGCCCCGGTTTCAAACTTCACCTGCGAGAGGATCATACGCACCTTAGCCAGTGCAAGTCCGGTATCTATTGCTACCACCTGTTGTTTCTGCCACACAACACGGGCATAAGTCTGGATCACCTGGGAAACGATCAGTTGCATCTGTTCGCGCACCTGAACCAGGGCCAGTTCTTCATTTGCTCTGAGTTGCTTTCGTATCAGCCAGGCCCTACCAGCGGCGAACAGTGTGTAGCTGGCGGTTACAGCAGCGTTGTAGGAGATCGTTTGGGCATTATTACGTTCCTGAATCCGGCCATCGGCGAATTCAATTCGTGTGTTCGCTAATCCATAATTGACACCGCCTGTGGCGTTTACATCGGGCAGCAGTCCGGCGTTTCCTGCAGTGTTATTTGCGGCAGCCTGCTCTGCAGTAACATTGGCGATGCGAATGTCGAAATTATGTTCGAGCGCCCGCGCTATGGCATCTTCGAGTGTGAGCCTGCCGCCAGATTCTACCTGAGCCTCGGCGCTCGCAGTTGTAGTAACCAGTAGTATTAAAATAATGAGGATTCGTCTCATTTAATCATCCAGTTTTTCAATGGCTGTAGGAGATTTCACTTTCCTTCTGGAGAGGAATGTGTACATCACCGGTACAATAAACAGTGACAGTAATAATGAAAACAACAGTCCGCCCACGATCACAATTCCCAGGGGCATTCTGCTGGTGGAGGCTGCGCCGAGCGACAGCGCCAGCGGCAGTGCCCCGAATACCATCGTAAGACTCGTCATCAGGATCGGACGCAGACGCATCGCAGACGCATAAAGTGCGGCTTTGACCGGACTGGCACCCTTTTCGCGGATATTATTGGCAAACTCCACAATGAGAATACCATTCTTTGTTACGATTCCGATCAGCATGATCATCCCGATCTGTGAGAAGATGTTGAGCGTCTGATCTGTGAGCCAGAGGGAAAGTACAGCACCTGCGATGGCCAGCGGTACGGTCAGCATTATAATGAACGGATCAATAAAGCTTTCGAACTGGGCTGCAAGGATCAGAAAGATCAGCACAAGGGCTAACAGGAAGGCAAATAATGTATTGGAAGAGCTCTCCTGATAATCTTTGGAAGATCCGCCCAGGGAAGTAGAGAAAGAGTCATCGATCAATCCTTTCTGCTGAAGGCCCTGATAAATCTCGTTCATAGCGGCAATACCATCGCCAATTGTTTTCCCTGGGGCAAGGTTGGCGGAAATCGTTGCAGATTTATACCTGTTATAGTGGTAGATCTGCGAGGGGCTGGTTGTTTCTTCCCTGTAAACCAGGTTCTCGAGGGAAATCAGCTCGCCATTATTGTTTCTGACGTAATAAGTACTGAGATCACCCGGATCGTCCCTGCTGCCTCTTTCCACCTGCCCGATCACCTGATACTGCTTGCCGCTACGCGTGAAATATCCCAGCCGGCGGTTACTCAGTGCCAGTTGAAGCGTTTGAGACACATCGGCGATGGACACGCCCAGCTGAGAAGCCTTGGCACGATCGATGGTAATCGTCAGTTCCGGTTTGTTAAACTTCAGGTCCACATCCACCCCCTGGAATACCGGATGCTGGTTGGCCCTGTCCAGGAATTCAGGGACGACACTGGCCAGTTTATTAAAATCAATATTCTGCAGGATGTACACAACGGGAAAGGCGCTGCCGCCTCTCTGGACGGAAATCGTTTGTTCCTGAATGGCGAACACTTTTCCGAAACTGTACTGCTGAAACGCTTTGTTGACATTCTGAACGATTTCCTGCTGGCTCCGTTCTCTTTCGTCTGGTTCTTTCAGGCGCACATTAATGAAGCCCGTGTTAACGGCACCAGAACCGGTGAAACCAGGTGCCGTAACCGATAGGATTACCTGTTTTTCCGGAACTGTGTCTATGACGGTGCCCACCAGTTGATCCATAAAATCATCCATGGCATCGAAGGAAGTACCCTCCGGCGCGGAGACCATAGCGCGGAACCGGCTTCGGTCTTCCAGGGGAGCCAGCTCGCTCTGGAGCTGTGAACCAATCAGCAGGATCATCACCAGTGACACCACAGTGCCCGTGACGGCTGCCCATTTGTTCCTCATGATCCAGATCAGTCCTTTTTTATAGTTCCGTTCCATGCCTATAAAGAAGGGCTCAGATTTGATATAAAACTTCGAAGGCTTGTGGTTCTTTTTTGTCATCAGCACGTTCAGTACTGGTGTCAGTGTCAGGGAAACGAAAGCGGAGATCAGTACAGCACCGGCCACTACGATTCCGAATTCGCGGAAGAGTCGGCCGGTAAAGCCCTCCAGGAAGATGATCGGAAGGAATACGACTGCAAGGGTGATAGAAGTGGAAATAACTGCAAAGTAAATCTGTTCGCTGCCTTCCCGGGCTGCCCGGTGCTTTTCCATTCCCGTTTCGATCTTTTTATAGATGGCTTCCGTTACAACAATGCCATCATCCACCACCAGACCCGTCGCCAGAACAATGGCCAGCAGCGACAGAATATTGATGGTGAATCCCATCATATACATGATGAAGAAGGCCCCGATCAAACAGACAGGAATATCGATCAGGGGGCGGAGCGCGATCAGCCAGTCGCGAAAGAACAGGTAGATGATCAGTATGACCAGCAGGAACGCAATGATGATAGTTTCGGCCACCTCGAAGATGGATTTACGGATGTTGACCGTATTGTCCATGGCAATGTCAACGGTAAAGTCCTCCGGAATATCTTTCCTGATCTGTTCATACCGTCGGTAAAACTCGTCCGCAATGGCCACATAGTTCGATCCCGGCTGTGGTGTAATGGCCAGGGCGATCATGGGCACTGCACTTTCCTTCAGTACGGTTTCCTCGTTCTCAGGTCCGAGCACGGCCTCACCCACTTCTCTGAGACGGATGTCAGTTCCGTTGACATTCTTTATGATCAGGTTGTTGAAATCCTCCTCCGAATATAACCGGCCGAAGGTGCGTACAGAAAGTTCAGTATTGTTTCCCGCAAGTTTACCGGAGGGAAGTTCTACGTTCTGGCGGTTCAGAGCCTGTTCCACATCCTGGAATGTGACGGAGTAGCCGGCCATCTTAAGGGGGTCGAGCCAGAGCCTCATGGCATAACGCTTCTCGCCCCAGATGCGGATATTACTCACGCCTGGGATGGTCTGCAACCGTTCCACCAACACGTTTTCTGCATATTCTGTTAGTTGCAACTGGTTCTTCGTTGTGCTCTGTACCGTCATGGAAATGATGGGAGAGGCGTTGGCGTCAGCTTTAGAAACGACGGGGGGTGCGTCGATATCCTGTGGCAGGTTACGCACCGCCTGGGAGACTTTATCGCGCACATCGTTGGCGGCGGCTTCGAGGTCAATGCCCAGATCGAATTCGACGGTGATATTGCTAGACCCCTGGGCGCTGGTGGAAGAGATGGTCCGGATGCCGGCGATACCGTTGATTGATTTCTCCAGTGGTTCTGTGATCTGCGATTCGATGATCTCAGGGTTGGCACCGGCATACGAAGTCCGGACGTTGATGATGGGAGGGTCAATAGAGGGGTAGTCGCGGACACCAAGAAAGTTAAATCCGATAACTCCAAAGATCACGATGACGATATTCAGCACGATCGCGAGAACCGGCCGGCGAAGGGATATGGATGGTAAACTCATGGAATGTCCTGGTAAGGCGGCAAAGATACAATAGTTGAAAGTTGAGGGCCGATGGATGATAGTTATTGGTCGATAGGGTGACAGATTGATGCTGATAGTCGATGGTTGACCACTAACATTATCCACGAGAATTGCCTTTGATTTACCTTTATAGCATGTTCCGTCACCTGGGTAGAAGCAGGACCCATCTGCACAATCTCCGGCTGGCCTCTCTGCTTTCTTTCGTGGCCGGCATCGTGAATGTCAGTGGAATCTTTGCTCTGGATATCCTGACAACGAATGTTACAGGTCATTTCGGATTTTTTACCGATGAGCTGGTGAGGGGTCGATCGGGTGTTGCTCTATACTTTCTGGTGTTTATACTTGCTTTTCTTTCAGGAGCGTTTGTTTCTAATTTTCTCCTGGAATGGATTCCCCGCTTCAGTCTGCGGTATGTAACCACTTTGCCGGTGGCACTGGAAATCGTTCTGTTGATTTCAGTGGCCAGTCTGGATGAAGCACAGGTGTCCGCCCACAAAGAGCTGGTAGCTGCTGTACTGCTTTTTGCCATGGGACTTCAAAATGCGCTTGTGACCACTGTCTCGAGGGCTATAGTCCGAACAACACATCTGACGGGGCTATTCACTGATCTGGGCATTGAGCTTTCCCAGTTTTTCTTTTACAGACAACAGCATCAGCGACGAAAGCTGCTTTCCTCGGTGGGATTAAGACTCACTATTATCTGCTGTTTCTTTGCCGGGGGCATCGGCGGTGGTTATGGTTTCCTGCAGTTTGGAATGAGCATTCTGTTTCTGGCAGTGGCCACACTGATCATTGCTTTAGTATATGATCAGGTCAGGATGCGTTTGATGTTGCTACGCAGGCGCTTAACCCGTAGCTGAACCAGAGGATCGCCGGGGTTGTTTTTAATACCAAACTTTTTAATGGGTTTGTCAGTCTATCAGGGAAACGCAATCTATGTTTCGTTTTCTAATTTGTTCTCTGTTAGTAACTGCAATGGGAAGTACTGCTATTGGCCAACTTCCTTACCGGATAGACAGTACGTTTGGAACTGATGGCATAGTGATTCCCGGATATCCTTCAGATCTAAATGCCTACCAGCAATCCACTTTTTTTATGGATGTGATGCCGGACAATAAGATATTGCTTGCAGGATCCAATCTGAATAATCTGATCAGCCTTACGCGGCTGCTGGATGATGGTAGGGTAGATTCAAGTTTTGGCAGTAATGGTATTGCTTCCTTTTCCAAAGGTGGCGAGTTTCGACATCTGACCATTACTTCAGGAGGTGAAATCATACTTACCGGTACGGCACATGCCAGTGCAGCATCATTTTTTTCAGTCGCAAAATTAACTACGACGGGAGCTCCCGCACCAGGCTTTGGAGTGAACGGAGTCGTGAATATTCCATCGCAGCTTCAATGGGAAATGAACTCTTATTCTGATGTTCAGCCAGATGGGAAGATTCTGACCTGTGGGTCCTACTCGCCCTCTGGAATGGGGCCTTACCGGTATAAAGTAGTACGACTGCTTCCTAATGGCACGATGGACCCCGCATTTGGTACTGGCGGGTATGTTGTTTGTTCGTTCGCAGAGCTTGATCAACATGCACCTATTTCAAATTCAGCTTCCGTAGTCAAAGCATTGCCTGGAGGTAAGTTCCTCGTAGCGGGCTCCTTTGTTGACACCGCAACTATGACTAACTCACTGTTTCTGGTAAGGTATTTATCGGATGGAACACCTGATATCAGCTTTGGCGCCAATGGACTCTGTACAGTTGTTCGTGGTCCAAATGAAAATTTTACACCAAACGATCTGTTTGTAGATAGCCTTGGAGGAATCTTTGTTGTAGGAGAGCACGATGGACTCTTTCCAACGAGAACAGGAGTAATTAAGATTTCCGGTAACGGCGTTCATGATGGTGCCTACGGCACTGGCGGGATAGCAAGTATTAATCTGTTTGATCGCTCAGCTTTCTACCGTTGGTTTGGTGCTGCTTTGTATCAGGATACCGCTTTATTGATCGTGGGAAACACAGATACCGGTATGAATGCCAGCTATGGGGTTTGCAGATTAAATTCGAGTGGTACGATTGACAGTAGTTTTGGTGTGCATGGTGTATTTGCGTATGAAAGAAATCTCTGGGACCATTGTCGCACCATGGCTGTACAAAGTACAGGAGATATTCTGCTTGCTGGAGATGGTAAATCCAGTGCCGTAAATGATACTTTTTACACTACCTGCGTGAGGATCACCAACAGGCCATTCCCAAACAAGGTTTCTCCTATCCGGAATGATGATCCGCAGATCATGCTATATCCCAATCCGTCTTATTCCGGGGTGTTCAATTTAAGGCTGATGGGTGAAGGGCAATTATCCCGCATACAGGTCGTAGATATTCATGGAAGACTCATTGATGATATTGAAATAGATTCCCGTAACGGAAAGGAATTTTCCTACAAACTTCCAGGTGGCTCAACAGGAGCAATTTACTTTATGACTTATCAACTGAAGGGTGGGCAACAGTCAAGGGGGATTAAAATGCTCACCCGGTAGCGCCCGGTGGCAGTATATGACTTTGAACTTTTCGGACTCGCCTTTTGCTTTAGTATATATCAGGTCACGATGCGTTTGATGTTGTTACGCAGGCGCTTAACCCGTAGCTGATCTTTGATAAACACAGGCTATCCTCTGATAGACCACTGTCTTTTGGCGACGCGGTAATTCAAGGCTACATTTGCATGACACCAAAACGAAATTTATCTCTATGTCACATTCATTACCTGCATTACCATATGCACCCGAGGCGCTGGAGCCCCATATAGATTCTCAGACCATGCAGATCCACCATGGCAAGCACCATCAGGCTTATGTCGACAACCTGAATAAGGCACTGGCTGGTACCGATGCGGAGAACAAGACACTGGAAGAACTCATGGCCAATATCTCAGCCTATCCTGTTGCTGTAAGGAATAATGGCGGTGGTCATTATAACCATACATTGTTCTGGACTGTCCTCGGACCTGATGGCGGAGCACCAGAGGGCGATCTGGCAGAGGCGATCAATCAGGCCTTTGGTTCTTTGGACGGGCTGAAGGAAAAAATGAATAACGCTGGTGCTACCCGCTTCGGAAGTGGCTGGGCCTGGCTGATTGTGAAGGATGGTAAACTGGAAGTAACTTCAACAGCTAATCAGGATAATCCCCTGATGGATGTAGCTGAAGTGAAAGGCACACCGATCCTTGGTATCGATGTTTGGGAGCATGCATACTACCTGAAATACCAGAACCGCCGTCCGGAGTACCTTGGTGCCATCTGGAACGTCATCAACTGGAAAGAAGTTGAAAGAAGATATAAGGCAGCACTCTAAGCAATGCTGAACAAGATTCTAAAAGGGACCCTACGGTCCCTTTTTTGATTAAAGGAGGTTCCAGCCCGTTTTTGCAACCCCACAGTTGGATCAGGCCAGACCCAGGGGGATTGTTTCAGTTTCTATCTACTTTTGAGCATTACAACTAATATTTACCGGGTTGCCATCGGGCTAATGCTGGTCTGACACCCGAAAGGACAAGGATGACAACGGACAATAATTCAAAAGCGAGACATGACTGAAAAGAAAACTGGTAAGATTTTATGGCGTGACCTCACAGTCGACCAGGCTGAGGTTGTGCGCGACTTCTATTGTAAAATAGCGGGGTGGGAATACTCAGAACACAATATGGGTAATTACAGCGATTACAATATTATTGACCCTGATACAAAGGAGGTGATCGCTGGTATCTGTCATAAGAAGGGTCCGAACGCCAACATTCCTTCCCAGTGGCTGCTTTATACCACTGTCGAAAACCTGGAGGAAAAACTTCAGATATGCAGGGATATGGGAGGGAAAGTACTGGATGGTCCAAGGAAGATGGGAGGTTCAAATTTTGCAGTTATCCAGGATCCGGCCGGTGCAGTAATGGGACTGATCGAGTCCTAACTTAAACTGTTCAACCCTTGCTTCCTGCTCAGATAATAGTCCAGCGACCATTTGGAGCCCCCGGTGATCAGCAGGAAAAGACTGCCCAGTAGCATTGACCAGTCAGTACGGCTGGCATGAAGCACTGACCAGAAACCCTCCTCCAGGAATATTTGCGCTTTCGTTGTGTAAATGGCGACAAGCATGATAATAAGCAGTGGGATGACAGCCATCCTTGTGAATAATCCGATCAGCACAAGAATGCTACAGACGATTTCAAATGATCCGACCAGGGTGCTTAGTAGTTCAGGTTCGGGTAGCCCTATCTTCTCAAAGCGTCCTGCTCCTCTCTGGTCCGGGAAAAGGAATTTCTGAATGCCCTCTGAGAGAAAAACAGCTCCCACCATGAGGCGAATCAATATCCCGGATGATGATCCGGTAGTGTTCAAAAGCAGGGAAGTTGCGGGTTTCATTTATTGGAGAAATCTATCTAAAATAGTACATACTGAAAATCAATTTCTGCATTAATCAAATTCCCTTTCGCAACATCATGGCATATTCATCGGGCAACGGGCTGTCCTCAACAGCTTTTGCAGCCCTTTCGATATCATAATCGAAACGGATAAATTTTGCCTGCAGCTTATCCCTGTCGGAGGTGGTGAGGTCTTCGTTGATCGTCAATATCACATAACAACCCCTCGGGTCTCCGTCTTTTGGCTTGCCGACGGAGCCTGTGTTTATAGCGTGGAGGTAACGGGGGGCTTCTTCAGGCCCGGCATTCAGTATGCGATGATAAGGCTTGTGTGTATGTCCAAAGCAGAGTATGTCTGCCCCGGCGGATTCCATAATGCGCAGCAGGCTTTTTTCATCGCGATCTTCAAACAAATACTCATTGATCCTGCGAGGGCTGCCATGAACAAGCAGCAGGGTTAGGGGCTCCTCCCTAAGCTGATAGGTTATACGAATATGTGCAGGCAGTGTACGCAGATAGTTTCTGGAATCCTCGCTGATGCTGGCATTTGTATAGGCAATAGATACTTTGCCCATTTCCTTGTCTCTTTCTGTCTTATAGGCACAGCCACATTCATCACTGTGACGACCAATACCAAAATCATAGTTGCCCGCGATCGCCGGGATGCCCCTTTGGCGGATGATCTGAATCACTTCGTTCGACCAGATATTGTATCCCACGAAATCGCCGAGACAAAATATAGCATCCGGCTTTCGCTGATCTATATCGTCGAGGCAGGCTTCCAGGGCAGGTAGATTGGCATGTATATCGCTCAATAAGGCAATTTTCATTTTTCAGTTTTTGTAACGGTTGCTGATGGTGAGTGCGGTTCAGGCAATCTGTAGAATCTTCTTCGCAGCCAGAAGGCGACGTTGACAAGGGCGATCAGTGCCGGCACCTCCACCAGCGGTCCGATCACACCTGCAAATGCCTGTCCGCTGTTGATGCCGAAAACACCAATGGCCACTGCGATGGCTAATTCGAAATTATTGCCCGCTGCAGTAAAGGCCACCGACGCATTCTGCGAATAGTCTGCACCCAACCTTTTGGCCACAAAGAAACTGGCCAGGAACATCAACGCGAAATAAATCAGAAGCGGAATGGCAATGCGGACAACATCAAGTGGTATAGCAACAATTAACTCCCCTTTCAGACTGAACATGATTACGATAGTGAAAAGGAGGGCGATCAGCGTTACAGGGGATATAAAAGGGAGAAATTTTTCCTGAAACCATGCTTCCCCTTTCACCCGGAGCAGGACGAACCGGCTCAGGAAACCTGCCGCAAATGGGATTCCAAGATAAATAGCTACGCTTTCTGCGATCTGGCCTATAGAAACCTCCACTTCCAGTCCCGTCATGCCCAGCCAGGAAGGCAGCACGGTGATGAATAGCCAGGCATACACGCTGTAAAGCAATACCTGAAAAATACTGTTTAGAGCTACCAGCCCGGCCGCATACTCTCTGCTCCCCTCCGCCAGTTCGTTCCATACGATCACCATAGCAATGCACCGTGCGAGTCCGATCAGTATAAGCCCAGTCATGTACTCGGGATAGCCGCTGAGAAAAGTGATGGCAAGTACGAACATCAGCACAGGACCAATCACCCAGTTGAGCATCAGGGAGGCGCCGAGTATACGGGTGTTACGGAACACCTCACCCATTTTCTCATAACGAACTTTGGCGAGCGGAGGATACATCATCAGGATGAGACCTATGGCCAGAGGGATATTCGTCGTTCCATTCGAAAAGGAATTGATGAATGTGGAAGATGATGGCAGGAAATAGCCGATCCCAATGCCCAGGGCCATGGCAAGAAAGATCCATAGAGTAAGGTATCGATCGAGGAAACTCAGTTGCTTGCGCTGGGCCGCCGGGTGGCAGTTATTTGCAGACATGATGTTCGTATTTGTTTTTAACAGCAGCCAGCGCCTGGGGTACAGCACTCTGGCTTGCGGGCAAATACGGTAATGCTGTAAATGCCCGAATCGCTATTCCTGAAATCTTTTATTTCTTCCGTGCTCATGTAGCCGGACAGGATATCATCCGGGATATGAATGGTCTTTTCTTTCTGAACGGTAATGGACTCAAAGCCGGCCTCGGTAATGCTGGAGAGATAGGCATCTTTCTGTATAGCACCACTAACACAGCCTGCATACATTTCCGCTGCCTGACGAAGCGAAACGGGTAGTTCTCCTTTCAAGACGATATCGGAAATGCTGAAATGACCGCCCGGCTTCAGAACCCTGAATATCTCCCTGATCACATTGGCTTTATTAGGGACGAGATTGAGAACACAGTTGCTCACAATTACGTCAGCCATACCAGCCCCCACAGGCATGTTCTCAATGTCTCCCTGCCGGAATTCAACATTGTTATATCCCAGCTTATCCGCATTCTCCCGGGCTTTTTCAATCATGGCTTCCGTGAAATCTATTCCGATCACTTTGCCGGTGGCACCTGTCAGTGAGCGCGCGATGAAACAATCGTTACCTGCGCCGCTTCCAAGATCGATCACGGTATCCCCTGGTTTGATCTGCGCAAATTCTGTCGGCAGACCACATCCCAGCCCCAGGTCTGCATCGGGATTATAACCGGGCAGGTGGGAATAGTCATCGCTCATGATATTGTAAACTTCTGTACTGCAGCCACCTGCGCCACAGCAGGAAGCGGCATTCGTATCCTTATCCTGCAGAGCGATTTCGCTGTATTTCTGCCGGACTAGTGCTTTTAGGTCATTTTCTGTTGACATTTATTTTTTGTTTGATTGTTTGAATGGATATGAATTGGCTCGCCGAAGGCGAGCCAATCTGTTTAATTAACAGCAACCGCCGGAGCAGCAGCCTGTATCACTGCCGCAGCAGTCGATAGCATTTGCTTTCTGAATGTTTGTCATTGTTTAATGTTTTAAATGGTTATGAATGATGCACGCGTCCGTGCTGCTAGCAACATTTGATTTCCTTCATCTTTTTGAAGAAACTGGTAAAGATTTCCCGGTACTCGTTCCAGACCTTCGGATTGATACAGTAACATACGTTAGTGCCTTCCACATTTCCCTGAATGATGCCCGCAGTCTTAAGCTCTTTCAGGTGCTGCGAGGTGGTGGCCTGTGCAAGCCCCGTCTGCTGAACGATATCACCACAGACACAGGATTCAGTCTGCACAAGGTGTTGAAGGATAGCGATGCGTGCCGGATGCGCGAGAGCCTTGGCCATCGCGGCCAGTTTGTTCTGTTCGTCTGTGAATAACGCTGTTTTGGAAAGACCCATATCTTAATATCTATCGCAAAGATACGATGAATAGATCGTAAAATACCGATAGACATTTTTTATGGCAACTGAAAGTCGCACTGAAGCTCCCCCAGACGCCTTACAGTTCCATTTCATCTAATCCGGTATTATGGGTGACACTCAGTCCCACGGCCCAGCCTGTATGGCAGCTATTGGAATGGTCATACCAGCGAAACGCTCTAAAGGTTTTCAAGGGAACTAACAACTCGCGACTGACGACTCACGACTGTTACTGATTCTTTTTTGTAGCCCCCAACGGTTAACTTTGCACAGCTTTGAAGCGGGGTGATGGTACAGTACTACAAAAATATCAACCGGGAAACTCTCGAAATTGATCAGCCGGAAGGCGCCAACTGGATCAATGTGACACCCCCTTTCCAGGAAAATGAGATCGATAATCTTTCAACCGACCTGGATATCCCCCGCGATTTTCTTACGGATACGCTGGATATCGAAGAGCGCGCGCGTTATGAGATCGATGAAGGGGTGAAGCTGATCGTTCTCAAAACCCCGGTAGAGAATAAGTCACTGAACGAAAGCGATGCCTACTATGTCACTATTCCTATCTCCATCATCATCACAGAAAGAAACCAGGTCATTACCGTCAACTCGTTCGAGAATGTGGCCATCCGTCGTTTTCTGAATTCCTTCGCCAAGCGTCACCCGGAACGCCCTAATATGATGGTGCTGAAGATATTCGAGAAGGTGGTGATGGATTTTATGGAGGTGTTGAAGGAAATCAACCATCGCCGTAATATTCTCGAGCAAAAGCTTTACGATGCCAACCGGAACGAAGAGCTGCTTTATCTGATGCGCGTCCAGAAGAGTCTGGTGTATCTCGTCACTGCCCTGCGCAGTAATGAGCTCCTGCTCATGAAGATGGAACGTACGAATTTCCTCAATTGCGATGAGGACGAGCGGGAGTTCCTTTCTGACCTGATCGTCGAGTTCTCACAGGGAGTGGAAATGGCCGAGAAATATACCAATATCCTGAGCAGTACCATGGATGCCTTCGCCAGCATCATCAATAATAATATGAACCTCGTTATGAAGCGGCTCACCAGCATTACCATGTTGCTGATGCTGCCCACGCTGGTGGCGAGCTTCTATGGCATGAACGTGGACCTTCCCTATCAACACGGTACCTACGCTTTCTGGGTGCCTTTACTCATCTCTGTTGTGGCCTCTGCACTCATGGCCTTATATTTCAATAAGAAACGCTGGTTCTGATGACCAGTCCCTCTCGATTCAATCTTCGGGTTTATGGCTTGCTGATCCATGATGATCAGGTGCTTGTGAGCGAAGAGCTCATCCGCGGACATACTGTCACCAAGTTTCCCGGCGGCGGTGTGGAATTGGGCGAAGGCCTGGCCGCAGCGCTCATCCGTGAATGGAAGGAGGAGCTCGACCTCGATATCCAGATCGGCAGCCTCTTCTACGTCAACGACTTCTATCAGCCTTCTGCATTTGATGATTCACAGGTGATCAGTTTTTATTATCGTGTCAGCAGCACGGAAATCCCGGAAGAGATCATCAATCTCGTAAGGCATGAACGCGCCTATTGGGTTCCATTGGCTATGATTCACAGCAAACTGTTCACCCTGCCGATCGATCGCGAGGTTGCAGAACAGTTACGCCAGTCCTACACTTCAGGTATTTTATAGAATTCTTTGAAGGGGCTATTAACGCATACCCGCAAAGGCTCCCTATTTTTGTTCGCTTCATATGAAACTTTTACTGCGTTATCTCGCTCCTCATAAAGGGCTTATTCTACTCACACTGCTCTTTGCTGCCGTCAACCAGGTCTTTTCTTTATTCGATCCTTACATCCTCGGACATTACCTTATCGATCCCCTCGCCAAGCGCGCTGGAGAGTTCCGTGAGAATGGTCTGAAGAATGAATATTTCAATGGTGTGCTCACCGCCCTGCTGATGCTCGTGGGTACCGCTATGGTTTCACGGATTGCCAAGGCTTTTCAGGACTATACCACTAATGTCGTCATACAGAAATTTGGTGCGAGGTTGTACACAGACGGGCTCCGGCACGCCATGCGACTGCCTTTTCAGGATTTTGAAGACCAGCGCAGCGGAGAAACGCTCTCGATTCTTCAAAAGGTACGCACCGACTGTGAAAAGTTCATTCTGAGTTTTGTCAATGTGCTCTTCCTGACGCTGGTGGGAATTGTTTTCGTGATGATCTATGCCTTTACGCTCCATCCCATGCTACCGGTGATTTATTTTGGAGGGGCTATTGTTCTGAGTGTGCTCACAAGTATCCTCAGCAGAAAGATCAAGTTTATCCAGAAGAATATCCTGAAGGAAACCAATTCGCTGGCTGGCTCCACGACGGAGTCACTGCGAAACATCGAATTGGTGAAAAGCCTTGGGCTTACCCAGCAGGAGATCCGCAGGCTGAACGCCAATACGATCAAGATTCTTGGACTGGAACTCCGAAAGGTTCGCAGCATCCGCTCTGTTTCCTTTGTGCAGGGGACAGTAGTCAACTTCCTTCGCCAGTGTATCATGTTTGCCCTGCTGTATTTCCTATTTCACGATAAGCTCACGCTCGGTCAGCTCATGACCATGCAGTTCTATTCATTCTTCATTTTTGGCCCTTTGCAGGAACTGGGGAACGTCATACTATCTTATCGGGAAGCACAGGCCTCTCTTCAGAATCTGGAGCAACTATTCCAGCGTCCGGTGGAGCGTAAGCCGGCAAGCCCTGCCAGTATTGGTCCAGTGCAACACCTGCGATTCGATGCCGTGCGGTTTCAGCACAAGACTGCGGCACGTCCCGCGCTGGACAGCATCAGCTTCGAGGTGAAGCTCGGGGAAACAGTGGCTTTTGTCGGCCCATCCGGCTCGGGAAAAACGACTCTCGTGAAGCTGCTGGTGGGACTCTATCATCCCAATGAGGGAAATATCTTTTATAACGAGGTGCCCGATACAGACCTGGAGTTCGACGAGCTGCGACACCAGATCGGTTTTGTTACACAGGATACACAGTTGTTTTCAGGCACGATCAAGGAAAACCTACTTTTTGTGAATCCCGGTGCCTCAGACCATGAGGTGCTGGAAGTGCTGGAGAAAGCTGCCTGTCACAATCTGTTAGCCAGAGCAGAGAATGGTATCGACACCATGATCGGCGAGGGTGGTCTCAAGCTTTCAGGAGGGGAACGCCAGCGACTGTCCATAGCAAGAGCCCTGTTACGTCAGCCCAGACTGATGATCTTCGATGAGGCTACTTCGGCCCTGGATTCCCTTACAGAGGAGGATATCTCCAGAACTATCCGCGATATCACGGCTCGCAGGGAACACATCACGCTGATGATCGCTCACAGGCTGTCCACCATCATGCATGCCGATCGTATCTATGTGCTGGAGAAAGGGCAGATCATCGAAACTGGTACACATGAGTCACTCCTCGATGAAAAAGGACTCTATTACGCAATGTGGCGACAGCAAATCGGCGAACGGAAAGAAGTAGTCGTGGGTTGAGGCCAGAGCCAGGCCAATGGCCAATGGCTAACTGCCAACAGCCCATAATCACAGCACCACATGCTGGAGCAGCTCGCTCTTCTCTGGATAATCGGTGTTATAATGCAGCCCGCGACTCTCTTTCCGGAACTGTGCACCTTTTACGATCAGGTAGCCGACCGTGATCAGATTCCTTAGTTCCAGTAACTGAGGAGATACTGTTGTCGATTTATACAGGTGCTCGGTTTCCTCGTGCAGCAGGTCCAGTCGCCGCATGGCGCGGTCCAGACGAACATCATTTCGTACGATGCCCACATAATCACTCATGATCGACTGGAGTTCCTTCAGGCTCTGTGTGATCAGGATCATCTCCCTCGGTTCCGTGGTCCCGGACGCGTTCCAGTCCGGGATATCCGTCCGCAGGCCAATGCTGCTGACCCTGTCAGCAATATCCTCTGCGCAGCGATGGGCAAACACCAGGGCCTCGAGCAGCGAGTTGGAAGCCAGCCGGTTGGCACCATGCAGTCCGGTGCTGGAACATTCACCACAGGCATACAGATTGATGATGGACGACCGGCCCCTATGGTCGGTCCGGATGCCCCCGCAGCAATAGTGTGCCGCCGGTGCCACTGGGATAGGTTTCATGAAGACATCAATACCCACGCTCAGGCATTTCTCGTAGATATTGGGAAAATGGCTGCGGAACTTTTCCGCATCCATATGCCGGCAATCGAGGTACACATGTTCCGTACCTGTACGTTTCATCTCATTGTCTATCGCGCGGGCAACGATATCCCTCGGTGCCAGGTCCCGCCTGGGGTCATACCTTTCCATGAAAGCCTCTCCGTCTTTATTGCGAAGGATACCCCCATCGCCCCTTACCGCCTCCGTGATCAGGAAGGAGGGGCTCACCCCCGCCTCGTACAGCGCAGTGGGGTGAAACTGGATGAACTCCATATTCTCTATCCTCGCTTTTGCCCGGTAGGCCATAGCAATCCCATCGCCTGTGGCGATCTTTGGATTGGTGGTCGTTCTGTAAACCTGACCGGTGCCGCCTGCAGCCATCAGCGTCACACGGGAAAGGATCTTTTCGATCATGCCTGTCTGCAGGTTAAGGGCATAGACCCCATAGCAAACGATATCTGGAGTCGCCTTGGTGACAAGGTATCCCAGGTGGTGCTGTGTGATGATGTCGACGACGAACCAGTGATTGTGGATCCGGATATTGCTGTACTTCCTGACCTCCTCTACCAGCGCCCGTTCGATTTCGAAGCCGGTGATGTCCTTGTGGTGCAGGATGCGGAACTCCGAATGTCCGCCTTCCTTGCCCCGCAGGTATTCTCCCGCCGCGTTTCTGTCAAACTGAGTGCCCCAGTCAATGATCTCATTCACCCTTTCCGGGCCTTCCCTCACGACCAACTCCACCACTTCGGGGCGACAGAGCCCGTCGCCGGCCACGAGGGTATCTTCAATATGCTTTTCGAAGCTATCATTCTCCAGGTCGTTCACCACGGCGATGCCGCCCTGTGCATACTTGGTATTCGTCTCGTCGGTCTGGGCCTTGGTAAGGATCGTGATCGTTTTATCGGGAAACCGCCTGGCAGTCTTGACGGCGAAGGTGAGGCCGGCAATACCGGATCCGATAATAAGAAAATCAGTCTGGAGCATGATGCAAGCAATAAAAAAACGGTTCCGGAATGGAACCGTTACAAATATAAGGATCAAGCCCCTCTGCCCGGGCGTGATCTGTGGGTCAGAAACTAGTGGTCAGCATCATCCGCACCCCGCTGAAGGCGGGTTCGTAGCGACAAACACCACCGGTACAGTTGATACCGTCGACCTGCTTCACATATGCTGCAGAAACGCGGTGAGGCCCCTTGCTATAGGCTGCGAAGATATTGTAGTAGTGCTGGGGTTTGGTGATCCCGCTGGGGTTCTTCTTGTTCAGACTTACAGTATACATATCGGAGACCGCAAAAGACCAGCGCGGCGCGATGTTCAGCTCCACCAGTCCAAATACCCAGCTCCCATAGTCCTGCTCCGTGTGCATATATTCCCATTGGGTGCGGATGGAGGTTTTATTATTAAAACGGTAGGTGATCTCGGTAAAAGGCGTGATGGCTTCTACGATGGGAACACCAGGCTTGATCTGGTACACCTCCTGGTTATACTGCAGGTACTGCGCGCCAAGCTGGATGATCCAGTTGTCCAGTCCCCTGTAGTTTACCTCTGCATAAGCCTCGCGGTAAAGCTTCACCTCTTCCAGCGTGTTGATATGGGTGTAGTTGAGGGTGATGTCTATGTTATCGTTAGGGCTCAGCAGCACGTCCGTTCCCAGCGCCATCTCCGAAACATCCTGGGAGGGTGGGGAATAGCGGGCCATCAGCCTTTGTGGGCGAAGGCGGGCTACGATGGGCTGCCAGTTGAGCATCCCGCGCAGCAGGATCTCGTTGGGGGAGGTACGCATCACAAAGGTTTCGGTGCGTTTACCGGTAAAGTTGACAGCGATACCTTTCCTGGCCCAGCCGAGGGTCGTGAAGACAACATTCCCCGGTTTATCGCTGAGCGTATCTGAGAAGATACTCGCGCGGATGGCCTCATTCGTTTTGTAAGCCCCTTCGATATACCATGAGAAATCGCCGGCGGTAAGCGTGTTGTAAGCCGTGAAGGCGTACATATTGTACTTGGGAACAAAACGCTCCTCGAGGGGATAGTTATTGATAGTGGAGACGATGGAGTTCATAGATCCCTGGTCGAGCGTGCGGCTCAGGGCACCGATACCCGGCATGATATGCACCTTGTCACTGACAGAGAAATCGCCTTCTGCGTTGATGCCTTTCAAAACCGGTTCGAACCGGCCGAAGGTGCGCACATTCTTCATTTGTCCTGTGAATGCCTTTACCATCACCTGGTCGTTGATCCTGTATTTTAGGTGAAGCCCAACGAGCGCGTTATCGATCAGAAGGCCGCGGTCTTCATAAGCCCTGAAGAGGATCCCGCTACCGATCTGGTCGTAGATATACCCGCCTGTCACGGTGAGGTCATTGATCTCCTTGCTGAGACTCCAGGCCCCGATGCCGAAGCCGGTCATGGCCTCTGTGGGTTGGTAAAGATTGGAGTTGTGAAAGGCATCTGCACGCAGGAAAGCCGTAAAACCCTTGTTGGTATAGCGGAGTGAAAGCCAGCTCTCTCCTCCGCTCAGGTAATTGTCGTAGAGTGGATTGTCCGAGGCTTTGATGGCGGTGTCGCGTTGGAAGAAGTTGACATTGGCCATCAGGTCGCCTGAGAGATTTCCCTGTGCAGCCGCCTGAAAGCCAAAGCCTAGCAGTGCCAGGAAAATAACATTACTTTTCATTCAAAGATGTTGTTAGTGTTGATATTTTTCCGAATTTAGAACACTTGCATAAAACCGGCAAGGTTTTCGCTTTTTATTTTAAAACAAGCAATTATGAAGAAACTCATAGCGACTGTGGCTGGGTTATTTTTTGCGGCTGCGGCGTTTGCTCAGAACGAGTTACCCAACACCGTGGTTAAAGACGTTAGCACAGGAAAGAAAGTAGCCTTTAATGAAACCGTAGCATCGGGTAAAGTGACCCTGATCAGTTTCTGGGCCACCTGGTGTGTGCCCTGCAAGAAGGAGATCAAGAACATTCGCGAGAAGATGGAGGGCTGGAAAACTGAGGCGGATTTTGATTTCATGACCGTTTCTGTAGATGAGTCCCGTGCGGAGGGTTTGGTAAGAAGTTATGCAAAATCGCAGGGCTGGGAATTCCCTTATTATATTGATCCAAATTCCGATCTGAAGCGCTCCTTAAACTTCCAGACGGTTCCTTTCACCATGATCATCGATAAAGAAGGTAAAGTAGCCTATATGCATAGTGGCTATGAAGAGGGCGGAGAGAATACCCTGTTTGAGAAAGTGAAGGAATTAGCGAAATGAGTTGTTAGTCGTTAGTCTTTAGTCGTTAGTGAAGAGTTACTAGTGCAGAGTCCTTGGTGAGATATGTAAGAACATCTCCCACAACCCCCAACCCCCAACTCACAACCCACAACTCACAACTCACAACCGCAATCCAAAATACTGCGACCCTGCAAAGGGTCGTTTTTTTTGGGGGGTACAATGGATCTGGTCCCCGCGGACATCTGTTATCTGTCATCTGTCATCTGATGCAAGCCCAGGCGAAGGCCAAGGCAAAGGCGAAAGCAACCCTCAACCCTCAACCCACAACCCTCAACCCTCAACCAGATTGGCCATTGGCTCGTTCTGTCATCTGATCTGATGAAAGATGACAGCGTAGTGATCTGGAAATAGATCGTTCTATTGCATAACATGGGTCGACCCCTGTGGGGTCGTATATTACTAGAAAAATGTTACAATATATGGGCTCGACCCCCCAAGGGGGTCGCATGTTAACGTTTGTTTTAACCAGGCAGAAAACAAAGAACAAAAATGTCATTTCCTGATTCAGAAAAAGCAATCTTATAGCGGTGTTATTGCGTATAAATAATCCATTATACATCAGCCAAACACATCAAAGAAAAATCCGTGTGAACGGTCGTGAAGCGGTCGAGTGTCGGTGGAGTGTCGGTGGGCTATTAACGCAGGTATAGCGGAGGTATAACGCAGGTCTAACTGAATGGTGACTGAAGGGTAGGGGATATTGGACGCTGAGTTGGCCGTTGGCCTTTGCTTGGGCTTTTGGTCATTGGCCATTGACGGGTGTAAAGAAAGCGAAGGCGAAAGCCAAGGCAAAAGCCAAAGCGAAGGCTAGCTCACAACCCTCAACCCACAACCCACAACCCGATTGGCCATTGGCTTGTTCTGCGTTGGCGACCGGCACTGGCAACTGGGTTCTCACATCTGACATCTGCCGTCTGCCTACTGACCACTGCCGCTAGCCCCTACCTTGCTGGTGACTAACCGATGACTAACCGATGACTAACTAGTGACTAAGATTTCCGTCCCCCTCATGACCACCCCCCGTCCCGCTGTAACCCGCGTACTACCCACGTAT
>JAEYQO010000070.1 GCA_023409975.1 Bacteroidota bacterium
ATGGAAGGGCCATCGCTCAAAGGATAAAAGGTACTCCGGGGATAACAGGCTGATCTCCCCCAAGAGCTCATATCGACGGGGAGGTTTGGCACCTCGATGTCGGTTCGTCACATCCTGGGGCTGGAGAAGGTCCCAAGGGTTGGGCTGTTCGCCCATTAAAGTGGCACGTGAACTGGGTTCAGAACGTCGCAAGACAGTTCGGTCTCTATCTGTGGTGGGCGTTAGTAAATTGCGTGGACATGACCTTAGTACGAGAGGACCGGGTCGTATGTACCGCTGGTGTATCTGTTGTGCCGCCAGGTGCAGTGCAGAGTAGCTATGTACAGCCAGGATAAGCGCTGAAAGCATCTAAGCGCGAAACCTTCCACAAGATGAGTTTACTTTTAAGGGTCGTCAGAGACGATGACGTTGATAGGCTGCAGATGTAAAGGTGGTAACATCAAAGTCGAGCAGTACTAATTACCCGTAAGCTTTAATCTTATTTATTACCACGTTAATAAAATTGCTTTCCCCCAATATGTCACCTTATTCGGTAACGATATGTGATATCGTCAACCATAAGTTCTTATGGTGGTATTGCCGAGGGTGTTCACCTCTTCCCATTCCGAACAGAGAAGTTAAGCCCCTCATGGCCGATGGTACTGCACCACAATGCGGGAGAGTAGGTAGCTGCCATATTCATTCAAAAGCCGTTCAGTATAACAACTGAACGGCTTTTTGCGTTTGTGGATTTTATGTGGAAAAATCAATTTTGGGATCCACCAAATATATATCTATATTTTCACTGCAACGTTGTAGGAGGTAACCGAAAATCCTTCGAATAGAGTAGGTGTAAGCAAAAAGAAGTTTTTCTGATACTTAAACAGACTGTTTATGAAGAACTTGTTTGTATATTGGTTGCTGATTATACTTCCCTTGTTGATCGCCTGCGTTATTTACTTCCAGTATAAGGGCAGTTCTTGGCTATATGTAATATTGATATATGTGTTTCTGTATCGTCCTATAATTGATGGGTGGCGCCTTTACAATCTTGACCTAATTCAGCAGCGAGATTTTTGGAAACTATTGCTACCGTTCTACAGGTTGAAGTTTTTCTCTCGATTATATTTAGGTCGTTGACGTGTGCTCACTTCCGGCCAATGCGGGGTGGGCAGCGGCCGATGGTACTGCACCACAATGCGGGAGAGTAGGTAGCTGCCATATTTATTCAAAAGCCGTTCAGTATAACAACTGAACGGCTTTTCTGTTTTATGCCATTGCTACGAATCTTTCCAAAATTGTCTTTATATTTATTCGTGATTTATAGGCTTTCGTCATTAACTCAATGCCCATGAAACTTATAAAGCTTACACTCGTCGCTTTATCTATCGCCGCTATCGCCCTTGCTGGATCATTCAGTGCAACATTCGTAGCTAACTCTGATCCAACCGAATCGTCTGAGACATTTTCCAAAAAGGTCTCCATCGTTGATATCCCCGGTAAAGAGTTACTTTTTATCATCAATCTCGACGATCATGGCGCTTTTTCCGAGTACTTTCGATTTCAATACGATGAAGGTGATGCTACCTTCCTAAACGGAAAAAAGGGATTTTTCATTGCCTCAGCCGAAGAGAATCGCCTGCTCATTAAAACATCAATGGGATCTACCATGGTCTTTTCTATGAATGATGAAAGTATTTTACCTGGGTATGGTCTGGGTAGACACTGGGGCAGGTACAAATTGGATCTGCAACGATACAATCCTATAGTCTCCCTGAAGTCAGGCAGCACCCCATCACCGCTGCTCGAACCGGGCCAGCAAAAGGCTGTTCTTTATCCTTTTGATTGATTGCTGTTTTACAAATAGTCTATCTTCGGCGCCATGAATTCCCAGGGCTCCCTTAGTGGTATCGTACTGGCAGTCGGCTACATACTCTTTCATATCATGCTGCTGCTGCTCATGTATCGTTTCGAATCAGATTCCAGAGAAAGGATTAAATGGACGCTGCTGATTCTATTGATTCCAGTCGCAGGAGGACTGTTATACTTGCTGCATTACAATAAACAACGCAACAACAGCTAGGTCTTTAAATGGGCAAAGAGTTTATCGAGCTTCGCTTTAACAACGATTTTCTGCCATTGTCTCCCTTTCGCAATAACCCTTTCTCCCACCCGGGCCTCAAAATCTGTAATCACCTCGTTCTTTCTTACTTCCACTAAAGTTGCAGTAAACACGACTTCCTGATCGACCAAAGCGGGTGAAGTATGTTCTATGGTTATCCCTGTACCAATACCCTCTTCGCCAGCTTCTTTCATTTCCAGGACAAACAGCCTTCCGCTCCATTCTGCATCCCTTGCCAACGCAAAGGTGGAATAAACGGCATGGACTTCACCACTCTCAAATCTGGCTGTGTCCTCTGCTGTGACCAAATGATTAAACGTTTTCGAAGCTCCTGGCTCAAATGGGTTTTTCATAAGGACAAAATAATGTAAAAGAATCCGCAGCTTCTATAACAAGTCGTTAAACTCAGTATTCGTATTTTTGTAACAATTAATGCGGAAGCTGATCGTCATACCCGTTCTACTCTTCTACCTGATGGCTGTATCAGGTGTGATGATCCACGCGCACTATTGTGGTGAAATGCTCGCCTCCTGGTCGGTTTACCTCCAGGGTGATGGTTGCGAAGATGGTGGCTGTGACGATGAAGAAGATCAGCCCGATAGCTGCTGCAAGAATGAGGTCATTGCATCGAAGATCTCTGCTGATCAACAGATGGTGGAAGGATTTAAATGGAAGTCTCAGGACTACTTCGCCATTCTTCCTGTTCCTCAAACCAGCTATACTCAGCAGTTAGCTGCCGTCTCTCTTGCGACACTGCGGACTAACCAACCCAATGCTCCGCCAGGGCTCTGGCAACAGATCCCTCTTTACAAACTACACCTGTCATTGACCTATTACGGCTAAGTTACTTCCGGTATCACTGGACAGTAATCTTATTTAGTAACCGTAATATATAGACAATGAAACATCTGATTTTCATTTTATTTTTCTCTACACTAGCTACCGGTGCATTTGCACAGGAGCAAAACCTTATAAAGTCTGATACCTTTTCCGTTGAGGGAAACTGCAATATGTGCAAAAAACGGATTGAGAATGCTGCCTATCTGAAGGGTGTAAAACGTGCAGATTGGGATAAGAATTCCAAAAAGCTTGTGGTCATCTACCGCACAGACAAAGCCTCGCTTGCAGATATTCAAAAGAAAGTGGCTGCAGTGGGTCATGCCAATGAAGCTTTGGCCGCTGAAGAGTCAGCATACAGCAAACTGCCAGCCTGTTGTCAGTATAAATCCGATAACCGTACTCATTAATCTGCTTTATGAATTACGTTAAATTCGGGTTGCTGATAAGCACCATATTTTGTGCTATACAGGTATCTGCGCAGGCGACCAGAGAGGTTTCCGGAAAGGTTTCCGAGAAGTCGGCAGAAGGTACACTGTCAGCGTTACCAGGTGCGATAGTAGAAACTCCGGGAAAGGAATCCGGCACGCAGACGGATGCGGATGGGCGGTTTAAACTGAGTGTCCCTGACTCCGTCAATAGTTTAATCGTTTCTTTCGTCGGGTACGAAACTGATACAGTTGAGCTGACGACCGGCAGAGATGAGTATTTTCTGACGCTCTACCGGCCCCGGTCTTTGGACGAGGTAACTGTCGTTAGCCGGCAGAAGTCCACCACCATCAGTCTGCTGGATCCCATAAAGTCTGAAAAGATCGGAGCCAGGGAACTGCTGAAGGCAGCCTGTTGCAATCTTTCAGAAAGCTTCGAGACGACCCCATCTGTCGATGTGGCCTTTACAGATGCAGTTTCGGGTTATAAACAAATTCAGATGCTGGGTCTCGCCGGACCCTACACGCTGATAACGCGTGAAAACATACCAGATACCCGCGGCCTGGCCTCCATCACCGGTCTCACTTTTACGCCCGGAACCTGGATTGAAGGTATGCAGCTCAGCAAAGGAAC
Source organism: Bacteroidota bacterium (assembly GCA_023409975.1). Lineage (GTDB taxonomy): Bacteria > Bacteroidota > Bacteroidia > Chitinophagales > Chitinophagaceae > JAFIGV01. The sequence goes on from JAEYQO010000070.1 coordinate 4,001, forward strand.
CGGCAGTGTCGTCAATGGGTATGAAAGTGTAGCAGGACAGATCAATATTGAATGGAGGAAGCCTTTTGAGGAGAAGGAAGAACGCTGGCACCTGAATCTTTACCAGAATACTCAGGCCAGAACCGAAGCCAATATCGTTCACCGTAAGGTTTTCAATGAAGAACTCTCCTCCAATCTGCTGCTGCATGCTAAGTCCCAATGGCTGAAGCTGGATGAAAACAAAGATGGATTTCTGGATCAGCCACTGGATAAGGTGTTCGTCGCAGCCAATCGGTGGTTCTGGTTCAGCCCTTCCGGATGGGAGATCCAGGGCGGTGTCAAGGGTACTTATGTAGATAATATCGGGGGGCAGATGGAGTATGAGCCGGGGACGGAGCAGACAGCAGGCAAGCCTTGGGGATACGAAATGAACATCCGCCGGGCTGAGGGCTGGGCTAAGATCGGACACCTATTTGAGAACAAGCCCGCTACCAGCATCGGCTTACAGCTCTCAGGTATCTATCATCAGCAGGACGCCTTATATGGAAGTCGTGACTACAGCGCCATCCAGAAAAGCTTTTACTCCAATTTGATCTATCAATCGATCATCAATAATACCAACCACATCATCAAGCTTGGGTTGAGTGCATTGGTCGACCGTTATGAAGAGCAGTTTCATGGAACGGGATATAACCGGGATGAGATAGTGCCTGGCGCTTTTGCCGAGTATACCTACAACTATCTGGAGAAATTCAATGTTGTTGCCGGTTTGCGCGCAGACCACCACAATCTGTTTGGAGCATTTCTGACTCCCAGACTGCACGTTCGTTATGCGCCCTTTGAACAAACAGCCCTCAGGGCCTCGGTCGGAAGGGCACAGCGCACAGCCAATATCTTCGCAGAAAATACCGGGTTCCTGGCCAGTAACCGCAGCTTTCAGGTGGTCTCTGCAGAGTCAGGGAATGGTTATGGTCTGAATCCCGAAGTGGCCTGGAACTATGGTGTCAACCTAACCCAGAAGTTTATTTTGAACTACAGGGATGGCGCATTCTCCATGGACTACTACCACACAGATTTCGAGAATCAGATAGTGGTCGATGTCGAAAACCCTCATACGGTTCGCTTCTATAATCTCGATGGCAACTCGTTCGCCAACAGCTTCCAGGCTCAGCTGGACTATGAGCTGATCAGAATGCTGGATCTCCGCCTGGCCTATCGCTGGTATGATGTAAAGACAACTTACGATGGTGTACTTAAGGAGAAGCCGCTGATCTCAGCTCACAGAGCATTTGCTAATCTGGGCTATGAAACTCGCAACAACTGGAAGTTTGACTATACGATTCAGTGGGTGAGCTCCAAAAGAATTCCCTCTGTTCACGCTCATCACGGAGGCCTGAATCCGGAGTCCAGGTCGCCGGACTTCACACTAATGAACGCACAGGTGAGTAAAACCTGGAACGATGTGTTTGAAGTCTATATCGGAGGAGAAAACCTGACAAACTACATGATGCACGCCCCGGTACTGGGTGCAGATAATCCCTGGGGACAGGGCTTTGATGCCACCATGATCTGGGGACCGGTCATGGGACGAAATGTCTATGCAGGCTTCCGCTGGAAGATCATGTAAAATGAAACGATAAGAGCCGGCCATGACCGGCTCTTATCCTTACCGGGCCAGTATTCTGATTTCTACTCTCCGGTTTGTCGCAGCTTCCTCCTGTGTCTGTTCATTTGGGTAAATGGGCTTACTCTTTCCATAACCCACATAACTCAGCCGGTGCGCGGCTACACCTCTTGCTTTCAGGTATTCAAAAATGAACCGCGCGCGATTGACGGACAAATCCAACTGATGGGAATCCAGATCGTAAGCATCCGCTATGTTATTACTGATGCAACATACATGTCCCTCAATTCTTATAGCCATCCCGGGGTTGTCCAGCATAGCTTCCAGCAACATATCCAGTTCCTCGTAGGAGGTCTGTTTGGGAAAGTGTCTTCCCATCGGGAAGTAAATATTCTTCAGGATAAAGGTTTTACCAGTGGGCACTTGCTCAATACTAAATCCCGGATCAGAAGAGGAAGGCGGAACAACCAGCTTCTCAGAAGGGCGCATTACGATGAAAGTATCACTACCGTCTTGTGGAACGCTGGCCACCGGTGGTGCGGCGTCTATCGATCGGACGTATTCCATCACAATATCCACCCTTCGGTCCTCCGGAATCCCTCTCGTGCTCCGGAGCGTATCGGCCCTCTTTACTTCACCTCTCCCGATTAAAAGTTTAATGAGCTGGTCCCGGATCCCTGAGCCTGTCAGGTATTCCCTCACATTGCTGGCCCGTTTGTGGGAAAGCTCAAGGTTGTACTCGTCAGTAGCAAGATAATCAGCGTAGCCGATGATGGAAACAGGGACGCTGTTATTGATTTTTTCCAGATAAAGCAGGGAGTCAATCGTTGTCTTCGATGCGGAACTCAATTCAGCTACATTCAGCTCGAAATAAACCGAGAAGGTATCATTTACTTTCTGAGCACCTGCCCGGCTCGAAGTAAAGAGCAGGGAAAACAATAAGCAATAGAGTCTGACCATGAACCAGCTTGGAAAAACAAGATATTACATATCATGCTGCTATCAAAATAAACAGACACCGTCACGGTCTCACAACAGGGAGTGGGGTGGCTCTATTCAGAACATGTTACCGTTCTGTTTCGCTATCTCCGGTTTCATAGCCCTCGTACTGATGGCAGGCCAGAATGTCTTTGCGTATTATAACAACGATTGGTTTGGGTTCCGGATTCAGAACGCAGGTACGCTGAAGTCGATGCTCGTGATGTAGTGATCAGTTTTCTGCGCCGGGCCAGAGCAGCTCCTCGTTTTTAAAGAAGGGACCGATCTGTAACTCTGTCAGCTCGTAGTTCTCAAACCACAGGCTCATGCTGCCTTTGTCGATGTGGATCAGACAGTTCTCCGGACTTTCTTCACGAACTTCCTCATCTTCTTCAGGTGTTCCCCACTGGCGTTTTTCAAACTCCTGCAGCAGTTCTTCCTTTGTTCTGCCTATAAGTGGCTGACCTTCAAGAGTGTATTCATCAGAGCTGACAGCAATACTACTCAGCCGCCATTTGTGTTCCTCATCAAATGACAGGGAAAGACTTAGCTCATCATAATGCCAGGCCTCTGTATTATCTCCTTCGCAATCTGAAAGATTATACCGTTCTGTTTCCGTAGGCGCCCCCAGGAGGGCCTTTACCTGGTCGCGGCTCATGCCAAAGGTCAGCGTGCCAATCCCCTTGCCGGGATGTATTTCTTTGAGATGTTCTTTCATTTTTGCTGTTTGTGAAAGCCGGCAAAAAAAGCTTGCCGGGCCCGTAAAGATGAGGAATTTGGCTGGAATACGTTTGGTGAATTCAGTTTATATACCTACCTTGAACCTCTGCTGGCCCGGCATCCGGCTTCTGCCGACGCTTGAAATGCCGCAGAATAAAATCGAAAAAACATGAATCTCTATGTAGGGAATCTGAGTCCCGAAACAAACGAACAACAACTACGTGAGCTCTTTTCTGAGTTTGGCGCTATCAAGTCTGTGAAGCTTATCATCGATCCACAAACAGGTTTCCCTAAAGGTTTCGGTTTTGTAGAGATGGAAGAGAAAGGAAGCGGCTACGACGCTATCGATAATCTTGATTATACCTGGTTTATGGGTGGGATCATCTCAGTAAGAGAAGCCAAGAATAATAAGACTCAAATCAACAACAGGGGTGGGGGTCAGCGAGGCTTTCAGAAACGTCCTGGCGGTGGCGGTGGATACAACCGCAACGGTGGAGGTGGATATAATTCCAATCGTTCTTTCGGCTCTCAGGGCGGAAACCGTTCATACGGCAACCGTTCCTATGGCGACAATCAGGGGAATCGCTCCTATGGCGATAATCAGGGTAACCGTGCCTATGGTGACAGTCAGGGTAACCGCTCCTATGGCGATGATCAAAGCAACCGTTCCTATGGTGAGGGAGGTGGTTCCAGAAACTACAACAGCACTAACGACAGTAATAATTATCATCTGGACTAAGATTCCGGACACACACTACTGCAATACAAAAGGCTGCCTCCGGCAGCTTTTTTTATGTGCAAATCCAGACATCCACCATCAACACAAAAAAAGAGCCTCCCGAAGGAGGCTCGCTTGCTCATGGTGATAAGCAATTAATCTTTGATAATCAGGTCGTACCAGCCCTTATTCAGAACTTTAGTTCTTGCGCTGTCCTCAAACACATAGTATAGTCTGTAGCATCCCTCATCGAGCTGAACCTGCTGAACATTGTAAATATTGAATACCACCGAGTCGTCGGTCAGCGGGTGAACATAACGATACCAGGAGTAATCTTTCTGTTCGTTCCTTCTGTAGGGGAGATGCAACGTCACGTGCATAGGCCTCTTCGGTTTGAAAACAAAGGAAGGGGTGTAAAAATTCTGGTAGTTTCTCACAACCCGTCCGCTTAAGAACATCGTATCTACGATCTCTGTAGTGGCAACATCAGGTACTTCCAGGGAGTCATTTATGAAGAGTGCCCTTTCTGTTTTATTAAAGTCTACAAATACACCATCGTCTGTCGTGTCTTCGCAGGTGGGCGTGCTCAATGGTGGATTCACATCCTCTTCCTTGGCACAGGCAATCATTATTATCGGTAGTGTGAGCGCTAAGAGTACCTTCTTCATATGTTTTGAAACAATAAAACTGTGGTAAGGTATAAAAAGATTCGCGGAATTCATAGTTGGACCGGTCGATTTTTCGGCGTTTCAGGGAAGTGCCACGCGGATCCAAAATAACTTCGAGCTACCATCGTCATTGTCGGCAATGGCCAGTATTCTCAGTTCCTCGTCCGATCTGTCCAACAGTTCCAAAGATTCCAACTTCTCTGTCAATAATACGCCTTTACCAGAGGTCAGAGGATAAAACCATAGCAATCTGCCGGTAGCAATCTCCAGAGCTCCTATTCCGCTCCCTATAACCTCACCATCCTGATGCCACACTTCAGTATCTTCTATGGAAGCCGTAAACAGTACCGTCCCGGATGGTCCGTTTGCACCCCCTGAAACTTTTGGTGTCTTGCCGGCTATCTGTGGTAATTCCAGCTTGAGGATCCTGTGTCCGGGCAGCACGCTCTGTTCTGTGAGAGCTCGTAGTAGGGTGTTGGATTCGGTTATGATGATTTCGTTGGTCCCCCGGTTCAGCAAATAGAGGGAGTCTCCAACCGTTACCAGTCCCTCCAGATTCCAGCGCTCCTCCGCCAGGCCATTTTGCCGTCTGATCTCTTCGTACAGATGCCCAGTCCCACCGTCTAAATAGACTTGTGGACTATCTATGCGTACTAACAAATAGTGCTCGCGTTGAGGAGATACAGTGCCAGATCCCAAAGCAAGCAACCAGGGCCGCCCCTCCCATTGCACAACGGAAGAGGCTTCAAGGTCCATTTTATTTTGTTTAGACGTTCGGTACTGAGTACGCTCTCCAAGTTCCGGGTAACACAACTGTCGGATGTATTGAACAGTTGTATCGGTCAGGAAAATACAGGGTGCATCGTCGCCGATAATAAACAGTTTCTCCTCAAAAAAAGTGAGGGCACTGCCGGAAGGCAGAGTGTCCAGTAGCTGTACCTGTTCAATGACCATGCTTCCCTTGTGCTGCTCCTTCCCGCAGGAACCAAGCAGTAATACGATCAGTGGCAGTAGTAACAGAAATGATTTCATTCAAAGTGGCAACCCCTTTTTAATCAGGAAATCTATGCCATCCATAAAAAAACACCCGCGCAGTACGCGAGTGTTTCTCTCAAAGTTGCTTTTACAGCTATTTACTATTATACGCTTTTAGTGCGGCTTCGAGGCAGTCCATGGCGCCATTGATATCATTAAGATTCAATACATATGCCAGTCGAACTTCATTCTTTCCTTTCCCTGGAGTCGCGTAGAATCCGGCCGCTGGTGCCATCATTACGGTAGCCCCATTATAAGAGAATTCTTCCAGCAGCCATTGACAGAATTTCTCACTGTCATCAACAGGCAATTGCGCCATCGCATAAAAGGCTCCACCCGGGAGTGGACATTTCACGCCTTCCATCGCCTGCAGTCGTTTCACAAGTAAATCTCTGCGGGCGGTATATTCAGCATGTACTTCGCTGAAATAATCATCCGGAAGATCTACTGCAGCCTCTCCAAGTATCTGTGCAAAAGAGGGTGGGCTTAAACGAGCCTGAGCAAACTTCATTGCCGCATCCAGCACCTGCTGGTTCTTCGTCACGAAGGCTCCGATCCTGCCACCACAGGCACTGTATCTTTTGGAAATCGTATCCATTAGTATAGCATGATCCTCCAGTCCTTCTATCGATAATGCGGAAATATGCTTTCTGCCGTCGTAGCAGAATTCTCGGTACGCTTCGTCACTGAACAGGAACAAGTCGTGCTTAAGGCAGATTTCTTTTAAGACCATCAGCTCCTCACGGCTATATAAATACCCGGTGGGATTATTAGGATTGCAGATCATGATGGCTTTGGTCCGGACAGTCACAGCCTTTTCGAAAGCATCGATGGAAGGTAGGGCAAACCCATTTTCAATCGACGAGGGGATCGGAACGATCTTCACGCCAGCACTGGTGCCAAATCCATTATAATTCGCATAGAAAGGCTCGGGAATGATGATCTCATCACCCGGGTCCAGGCAGCTCATGATGCCAAATAGGATCGCCTCCGACCCACCGGTCGTGATAATGATCTGGTTGTGATTAACGGCCACTCCGTTCTTACTATAGTACTCAACGAGCTTACGCCTGTAGCTTTCAAAACCAGCACTATGGGAATACTCCAGTACTTTGATATCTGCCTGGCGAACGGCTTCCAGAATCGATGACGGTGTTTCGATATCAGGCTGACCAATATTCAAATGGTATACTGTGGTACCTCTTTGTTTGGCAGCTTCTGCGAACGGTACTAGTTTACGGATGGGGGAGGGAGGCATCTGAGCACCCCGGTGAGCAATTACTGGCATGGCGCAAAATTAGGAGCCGCGGGGTTAAAATAAAAATGGCTGATTCTTTTTGAGAACCAGCCATTTTCGTCTGACGATTTTAATTGGTTTAATGCGTGCTGCTACCTGTAATCGGATCAGCAGGTGTCACAAATCCTTTAATGAAGAGTTCATAACGTTCCTTGTCATGAGGTACGTTTGAACTGATATAAATACTCTTCAGAAAAGGTTGGTTGCCCCTTCCCTGCGTGTTATAGCGAACCTTGATCTTTCCTGTTTTGCCAGGTAGTATCGGCTGCTTAGGCCACACAGGAGTCGTACACCCACAGGAAGCACTGGCGTTTGTGATTACAAGAGGTTCATCCCCTGTATTCTTAAACTCAAACTCGTGCTCTGCTGCAGGACCCTCAGGTATCTTGCCGAAGTCATAAGTCTCCCCACCTTTGAATTTGAACTTCGGTCCGGTGGTAGTCTTAGCCTTCTTTTCTGTAACTGGTTTTTCCTGTGCAAAGGAAGCACCGGTAAAACTCAGACACATCAGGGCAAGTAGCAGAACTTTCATTAAATTTTATTAGTTGTTGTTTTTTATCATCGAAGTGTTCTGGGGTACTGAGGATGCAGGAGCTGCTTCTACATTACCCTTGATAGAAATCACTTTTGTACCCAGATTGCTGAATACTGTGATCGATTTGTTGAAAGCTCCGGCAGCAGCAGCATTGAAAGCAGCTTTGATCTCTCCGGTCTTTCCGGGAAGGATCGGATCTTTCGAATAGCTAGGGGTGGTACATCCGCAGGAAGCCTGCACACGCTGGAGGATGATTGGCTCCTTACCGGTGTTAGTGAATGTAAACGTGTGTTCTACCGGTACATTCTGTTTGATAGTACCGAAGTCATGAATTTCTGATTTGAATTTCATGGCTGAAGCATCCTGTGCGGTTGCAGCAGGAGCGGCTGCGTTAGTGTTCTGTGCAAAGCTGGCAGTCGCAGCGAACGCAAGCAGTCCCAGGGAAAGAACAATTTTCTTCATATTGGTTTTTGGATTTTGTTTAGCGGATTACACAAATTTACTACTTATTCCCTAAGTAAGACATTCCAAAATTGTTATAAAGTTTGTTAAACTGGAGTTAAGGGGTGTATTTTTGGCCGCAATGCCGCGTTTCCTCATCATCCAGACTGCGTTTATCGGAGATGTGGTGCTGGCCACAGCACTCGCTGAAAAGCTCCATAAACACTATCCGGAAGCGGTCATCGATTTTCTTGTGCGCAAAGGAAACGAACACCTCCTCCATCAGCATCCATACATCCATTCTGTACTGGTGTGGGATAAACAATCCAATAAACACCTTAATCTGGCCAGAATCATTCGCCAGGTTCGCAGGAACCACTACGACTTTGTCATCAATCCTCACAGGTTTGCTACTTCAGGTCTGATCACCATGCTTTCCGGAGCAACAGAGCGCCGGGGGTTTGACAAGAATCCTTTTGCTTTTGGGTTTAGTCGGAAGATACCTCACCCGATCAGAAAAACCGGGGAGAAGGCTGTTCACGAAGTGGAAAGAAATCAGATGCTGATCGCAGATATTACCGACCAGGTGCCTTCCCGGCCAGCACTCTATCCTTCGGAAGCGGATGTCGCTTCGGTTCAGAAGTATGCCGGAGGTTCCTACATCTGTATCGCACCCACTTCTGTATGGTATACGAAGCAATATCCGGTTGATCGCTGGATCGATTTGATTAATCGTCTTCCTGCAAGCCATTCCATCTATCTCCTGGGCGCCCCCTCTGATACATCGGTTGCAAATGAGATTTTACACCAATCCTCACATTCAAAAGTGGTCAATCTCTGCGGCCAGCTGACTTTTCTACAGTCTGCAGCATTGATGCGCCATGCGGAAATGAATTATGTGAATGATTCTGCACCCATGCATTTTGCTTCCGCTGTCAACGCCCCAGTCACAGCCGTCTTTTGCTCCACAGTGCCAGCCTTTGGCTTTGGTCCTTTAAGCGACCAGTCCGAAGTTGTGGAGATAGATTATGATTTATATTGCCGCCCCTGCGGTTTGCATGGCTATAAGACCTGTCCGGAAGGCCATTTCAAATGTGCAAGGGATATCAATCAGGACCAATTTCTATGGTGGATCTCGAAGAAGATATAAAACAGTGTGTGGACGTGCTCCGAAAGGGCGGAACAATTCTCTACCCGACAGATACGGTCTGGGGTCTCGGTTGTGATGCCTTGAATGAAGCGTCCATTGAGAAGGTTTTCCGTATTAAACAACGACCGAAAGACAAAAGCCTGATTGTGCTATTGGCCGAGCCGCGCGAGGTACTGCAATATGTCGCTGCCCCTCATCCGGATATCATTGATATCCTCGGTGGTTTCAACCGGCCTACCACGGTTATTTATGATGGTCCCCTGGATTTTCCGGAATCCCTGATCCATGAAACTGGTACCATAGCCATCCGGGTCACGGACGATCCGTTTTGTAAAGCGCTGATCAAGCGTTACCGTCGGCCTATTGTGTCCACGTCTGCTAATATCAGTGGAGCACCTACCCCCGCTACCTACTCAGAGATTAGTGATGTCATCCGGCAGGAAGTGGATTACGTGGTAAAGTACCGTCGGGAAGATACCAGGATGAACCCGCCTTCCCGGCTGGTCCGTTTGCAGGATGATGGTTCTCTCGAAATCCTGAGGGCCTGATGGTCAGTTCTGATTAGTTTTGCAGCCCTATGGATATTTCCTGCACCAAAGAAGAGCTTGGTTTACTGGAGCTGATTTCCTCAACAGCTACGGAGCTGAATCTGCGCTGTTTTCTGATCGGAGGTTTTGTGCGCGACAAACTCCTGGGCAGGAGTTGTAAGGATATTGACATAGTGTGCGTTGGGAGCGGTATAGAACTGGCCCATGCCACTGCAGCGTCACTGAAACCGCAGCCGAAGGTGTCTTTCTTTAAGAATTTCGGGACCGCTCACTTCAACTGGAAGGGTTTTGATGTTGAATTTGTAGGGGCGCGCAAGGAATCCTATCGAAGCGATTCCAGAAAGCCGGCCGTTACAGAGGGAACGCTGGAAGACGACCAGCGCAGAAGGGATTTTACCATCAATGCCCTGGCCATCGATCTGAATACGGGCAACGATTATGGCGTGCTTGTCGACCCGTTCAATGGGATCAGTGATCTTCAGGAAAAGATTATCAGAACGCCGCTGGATCCCGATATGACTTTTTCGGACGATCCACTCCGTATGCTTCGGGCCATCCGTTTCGCCTCCCGTCTCGGGTTCACGATCCATCCGGAAACTTTGGAGGCTATCACCCGCAATAGTGAGCGGATTACCATCATCTCCCAGGAGCGGATAACCGATGAGCTGAATAAGATCATACTCAGTAAAAAGCCTTCAGTAGGATTCGATCTTCTGTATCGTACTGGTCTTTTGAAGCATTTCTTCCCCCAGATGACCGATCTGGCCGGAGCGGAGTTCATTGATGGGAAAGGGCATAAGGATAATTTCTATCACACCCTCCAGGTGCTCGACAATGTCGCATACCGTTCCAATAATCTATGGCTACGCTGGGCGGCTATTCTCCACGATATCGGTAAACCGGCCACCAAGAGGTTTGAAGCAGGTCATGGCTGGACTTTCCACGGACATGAAGTAGTAGGAGAGCGGATGGTGCCCAGGATATTCCGCCAGTTGAAGCTTCCTCAGAACGAACACATGAAATACGTGGCCAGACTGGTGGCCCTGCATCTCCGTCCAATCAGCCTCACGAAGGATGAGGTCACAGATTCTGCAATGCGAAGGCTTCTGTTTGATGCCGGCGATGACCTGGAGGATCTGATGGTGCTCTGTGAGAGTGATATAACCTCCAAGAACAAATCGAAAGTGATCCGTTATCTAGAGAATTTCGAGCATGTAAAGGAGCGCCTGCATGAGGTGGAGGAGAAGGATAAAATCCGCAACTGGCAACCGCCAATCGACGGCGAACTGATTATGAAGGTATTCAATCTGCAACCTTCCAGAGACGTTGGTTCCATCAAAACCGCCGTTCGGGAAGCCATTCTTGATGGGCTCATCCCCAATACCTACGAAGCAGCTTACAACTACATGGTCTTAAAGGCTAAGGAAATGGGTTATGTGCCTGTGGGTAATTCCTAGTTCGGATTCACCATCCCCCTAATTAATCAACACCCAATTAAACCCAAACCGTAGCATGGCATCCTGCAGGGCGTATCCGGGGGAACTGATCACGTTTCTGCCAAATATCTGCTGGAGCTGATCTCCCATGATATAGGCACGGAATCGTTTGACACGGAAGTTGAAATAGACACCGAGCTCGGGGTAATTGCTAGCCTCGTAAGTGTCTTGATAATAGAAACGATTGAAGAATGGACTATATCCCGATGGCTCATAGGGGGTATGCCAGCGCAGATCCACACCGGTAGCAATATGCAGGGCATTCCCAAATAGCCTGGTCTCAATACCGAACTGGTGCCTTCCCATCAAAGCCGGCACGTTTACCGGAGCATCACCCGCCTGCTGCTGACCTGCCAATTGGTTATCAAAAACCCAGATGCCAAATCTGAAGCGCTTGTTCACCCAGAGCTGTGAGATATTGAAAGGATTAGACTCCTGCGCAAACTCCTGCTGCTGATTCAGATAAAAATAGTTGGCAATAGTATAATTCTTCAATCCTGCAGACGCCTGTAGTGCCTCATTCAGAACTGTGGCAGACAGGATGGTTACGGACTCTTTCCCGCTATAGCTGGCGAGCCTTTCAACCCAGACATTTCTATAGACTGTATAGTTATACGGAGCGTTGTTCAATCGCTGTTCAAATCCGAGACTGATGTTGCCGATCCTTCTACTGATATCCTTGCCGAGCTGCGCGGCAAGTACGAAATTACCGGCCGCATTCCCGGTAAGGAAGAACTGCGCGCGGGCATCATAAAACCAGGCTCCCTCTTCCAGGGCTTCTTTCCGCAACTCTCCCAGCAGGTAGTTGCTCAGGATGTTTTCCTTTGATACACTGCGGACATCATCGGTCCGAAACTGATCATACCGGACACCAAAACCCGCACTGAACCGCATGGCTTTTTCCTCTTCTCCGATAAAGCCATTCAGCACAAATGCATTGTCGATCTGAAACCAGGTCTGCTCCATGAAGACAGAATCCTGTGTGTTAAATCCACGCTGGAAAAGAAAGTCATACCTTAAGGAATCAGGCCGGACATCTTTGTATTGATACTTTTCGGAATGAATTTTAAGCCGGTGGCCGATACTGAATCTTGGACGAAGGTGCACCTGAAACCTCGTGGAATCCTCATTGTAGAGTGTGTCGACCGGCCCCCAGGTATAGGCGTGATTCAATGAGATGGAGAAGTCACGAAGCATATTCGTCACCGGAGATCTGCGCTGGCTATAGCCATCATTAACTATCCGGACAGGGATGGTCCTTCTGTCAGAAAAACTTTCATTCTCCAGAAACGCTTCGTCAACGATACCGCCGTTTTCATCGTGTTGCAGCTTATTGTAAACAACCGCTCCATTCAGTCTGTATCGTTGATTTAGGCTCTGGTAATGGGTGGTCAATGCTCCAAGGTCGTGGTTCGTGCGTTGATTTCTATAGTAGCCGGGTGCGCCCATTTTAATATAGTGGACAGCAGCATTCCAATTGGGTTTCATATTCTGGGTGTGTAAGAGCGAGGCTATTTGCTCCGCTTTACTTCCCAGGTTATAAACGAATTCAGAATAGGGCCTGCTGGTACTGTAATAGTTCAGGCTGTCCGGATGAAACCGGTAAACGTCAAAGCTGTGGTAACCGAGCGTGGGGCCGGTTCTGTACTCAGGAGTGAAAAGTAGGTTTCGGGAGGGTGAGCCGGGGTTGCCCAGGTCTCTATGCCACGGTTGACTGAAAGGTCGCCGATGAAAATGATGCAGGCCGGTATCAGGATGAAACTTCCTTGCTGAATTCAGTTTCTTGTAGTGTATCTGAGCCTGTTCCGTCTTCCAGGTATTGGTATTGGTCCTGTTGCTCGTGTCTCTTTGTGGGGCGTTCTGCAGCGTCACAGGAGCGCCGGGCTGGGGGGTGTTAGACAATTGTTGAGCGGACACAGTAGTGCCGGACAGGATCATGAACAAGATGGTGAGGATCTGGCGGGATAGTCCGGCTCTTCGCAAAGTTTAAAGTTTTGAAATCCTGCTGGTAAAGCTGCGGCTGCCATTGCGTAATGTAAATACATACATTCCCGGGGACAAACTGCCCGACAAAGTTAAACGAATCGGTTGAAAGGCGCCCGTTTCGTAAATGAATCGACCGCCCTGGACTTTTTTACCCAGCATGTCATAAAGAACCCAGTCTACAGGTCCTGGTTGCGCGTCCGGTAGGTAAAGCTTCAGCAGGTTCTGTACCGGATCGGGATAAATGGTAATCTGTGGATGAGCAGGATCCGGCATCTGGTGTTTCCCCAGCGCCTCAGAAACATCGAAAATGTACAGGCCGGTTTGCATATCGCTTACGAGGATTCGTCCCGAGGGCAGGAAGGGGTAGCAACCCCAGGCGCCGGCAAAGCCTTTCCACGGTGTGCCCGGATGGGTGTCATAATATCCGATGCGTACTGGATGGTACGGGTCTGTGATATCATACATCTGCAGGCCATCGAAATAATAGGAGATATAGGCCGTATTCCCTATCAGAAAAGGATTATGTGGAATACAGGTGGTGTCTTCTCTTGGCATGAACGTGCTGAGCACTCTGATGTTTTGCAGGTTTCGTGTATCGATCACTTTAAGTGGCAGGCCATGAGTTTCGTCGGCCATCACACCAATCCCCGTCTCATTGATCCAGCTTGAATGATTATATCCCTGGTATGCATAGTTCTTCAGCTCCGCAAATTTGTACCAGTTACTGTCCCGGGAACTGAAATCAACAATTTCAAAACCGTAAAGCGAAGAACTGCAATAGGCTGTATCGTTCCGTACGAATACGTCATGGACTGTGGCGTTAAGATTGAACTTTGTAATGAGTTCAGGCCTGTCAGGCTGGTCAAGGGAATACACCCTCATAAAGTCATAGTGCATCAGCAGGTCTCTGGCTGACGCAGCATAAAGTGTTCCTTTGCCGGTATCTATGAAGATATTGTGAACCAGCATCAACTTATACGGATCACTTTCGTATAACAGGTGGAGAGAGTCTGGCAGGTAACGTAGATCAAAGACTTGAAGCGTGCTCACACCCTGGTCACAGACGGCATAGAGGTAATGTTTATAGGTCTTAAAGTCTCTGTGGGTCACATCTATCTGATGGCGGCCCTTATAAAAAGCTACCTCCTTACAAAGGTCCACATCGATAATATGCACGCCCATCGTTGAGCCGATTGCAGCATATTCTTTTCCATGCATGGTGAAGCCCCACACTTCGTTATATCGCTGGCCGGCACGGTTGGGGATGACCGCCGTGCTATCCTGCCAGTTACAGATTTTCCGGATTCTCCAGGACTCCTGTGCGGAAGCGTAGACAATCGGAAAGCAGCAGAAAAGAAGGGTAATCAGTAAGCCATATCGCATACCTTAAAAATACATCTTAGTTCACCTTTGAATTCCAGTCTTTGACAGGATTTTGTCGGCTTAGCGTAAAAATTCAACGGGTATCCAGGTTAAAAACAAGGGGCTGACATACGTGCCAGCCCCCGGTAAATGCATTCATCTGTTGTGTCAGATGTCTTCGTCCTCGTCGTCTTCATCATCATCCAGGTCCAGGTCATCATCCAGATCATCATCATCCACGTCCGCATCCAGGTCGTCAGTTTCTTCCAGGTCGTCGTCCATATCCAGTTCATCATCATCCAGATCCTCATCGTCCAGATCATCCTCATCATCGTCAACAGCGGCAATCACCGGTGTCAGTCTTCTGTAGCTGGTCATGGCGGTCAGCGCACTGGAGGGGTCTTCGGCCGGGTTTGAATGGCTGCTGTCACTGGTCAGCGAAGACGTTACCAGTTCCTCCGGAAGCTGCATGACCATGACTTCCTCTTCCCTGCACCACATGGCCAGCATATCGCCATCCGGTCCTTTGTTGTTTCGGTTAAATTGATTCATTGAATGTATGTTTTGGAGTTATGATTTGGTTTGGCTGAAGCATGAGTGGCTAGGGTGTTCCTTCATTCAAATTGTCGTTGTCATCGCTTCCGAGGCTGTAATAGTTGTTCTCCTCATCTCCCTGACCCATGGCATCCTGTCCCGGATCATTTCCGTCAGCCTCGGGTATATCAAGATCATCCCCTGTAGTGTCAACATCACTTGCTGCTTCATTCAGCGGTTCTCCGTCGAAATCGGTATCATCCAGGCCTTCTTTCGCGACGAGTTCATCATCACCTCCGTCCAGGTCCTGATCTTTTCGTCCCAGGTTACGAAGGTCTTCTTCGTCTACATCAGCCTCTGTCCCCATGACGATATCCGTCTCATCATCCTCAGTGGATTCAGATTCATCGAGGAGATCAACCCCATCGACAATCCCCTCCTCGTCATCAGAGGATATCGTGGTATCCGCCATTTCACCCAATGGGCCAATTGAGGAGATGTTTTCCTGTCCGGGTATATCACGAACTTCGGGCAATTCCACAAAGGTGGTTTCCTGCTTCAGCCTTTCCTCATCGCTAACACTATCCTGCAGATCGTCGGTATTCATACTATCCGGAGTGCCAGGGCCTTCTTTCTTTATATCCTTGATTTCATCCCTGGTCGTCTTTTTATTATTTCCTTCATTCGAACGCGCCATAAGTCATCCTTTTCCAGGAACTTCAAAAAAGCTGTGCCGTCATTGAAACGGGGTTTGAGGAATGACTTAACAAATTGAAAGGCAGGTCTGGCCGGATTATTTTGCATGGGTATTCTCAGATAAATTTTTGACCTATGAGAAGGAATTTTCTCGTTGTTCTGCTGATTGGATTAACGTTGGGATCTAGCGGCATTGCAGATGCTCAGGAACGTCCCCGTTCACCAAAGGGAACGGAGAAGGCAGAAAAGAAGAAAGAACAGCGTGATGGCGATAGATCAACCCGTCGCGCCAGGGAAAAGAAGGTATTGATCAGAAAGAAGCCTCCGCGTCCCGTTATCGTAGCACCACCGCCTCCCCCGCCACCACCTGCTCAGCCGAAAGAAAGGAAAAGCTCAAGATGATATTGTCTGGAGCAAGGCCGGTTGTCTGTCCAATTCTGGCACAGCGTTTGCCACTAGCAAATAAACGCTTAAAACACAGAGCATATGATGAAGAAGATGTTGATCCCCGGTTTGTTGTTCTTACTCACTTTCGCGTTCGCGGAAACAGCAACAGCACAATATCATCCTGCAAAGAGGGTGGTGCATAGAAAGGTTATGATGACTCCGGCCTACCGTGTTTCGGCTCCGGTTTACGCTAACAGAATTGCTCACAGAGCGGATCTCAGACAGGCCTATATGGAGGGCTACCGGGATGCAGCTACGAGAGGGAAGGGAATGAAGAAAGGTCATTTCAAAAACAGAAAAGCAAAGCATTTGTATCGCCATCAGAATCACAAACGTAATCATCGTAATTTCAGATAGGGAGGATACCAAAAACGAAAGTATAGCGGGGGCTGGTAGCTCCCGCTTTTTTGGTTCTACATCTTATAAAGCCTGGAAAAACGGATCAGTGCGAGACCGTAGGCAATGACCCAGATGATCCAGAAAAGCCATCCTGCACCCAGCGTTAGTTCTGCCAGCCATTGTTCCCTTAATATCACAGAGCTCAGCATAGCCGACAGAAACAGGAATAGAGCTCCTGCATATCCTATGACAGATTGAACCGGCGATAGCAGGCCGGCCTTCCGGCCGGCAATGGTAAATCCCAGCATATTAATCGCTATGAAAGCACCATTGATGGTAAACACACCATCATGTAATGCGGCCAGCCCCTGGTCGGTGCTCTTTATGGATGCGTTTACATCGAGTGCTGCTCTAACGGCAATAAGTACACCAAACATACAGCACTGCATGATCAGTCCGCCTAGTCCCACAATCGACCAGCCTTCATTTTTTTCCGTTTCTGTCAATCTGCAGGCTCGCACTACAGCTACACCAAAGATGATTCCAAAGAGCCAGCAAACAGGTGTGATGGCTGAAGATATAGCGAGTGATTTGGTGTTCGTTGCGTAGAAATGCACGACTTCCTCGGGACCAGCCCCCGTATGCGGCAGGCCTGCTACGATAATAATGATGCCGGAAATGATTGCAACTGCCGCTAACGCCCAGGCTGCCCAGCCGCCCAGGTAGATAAATCCTCCCGGTTTTCTCGTTTTCTCCATTAGGTTTAGGTCTCCTTGAGCTGTAAAATTATTGATTCAAACATGTTGCTTCAAATTCTAATCTCGTTTTACGCAAAACACCCCGGAATTGTCGCAGTTTACACGCCTTCCCATGTTCCAGCCGTGTACTTTTGAATTGAAAAAAACAAATTGTATGACAACTGCATCTTTTCAAAAAGTAACAATTGGAGGTCGGGCCAGATTGTCTGTTCAACAAGCCTGGGATATCTGGACCAGCCCGTCACACATCACAAAATGGAATGCAGCTCAACCTGAATGGCATTCTCCTTCAGCGACAAATGATCTGAGGCCGGGAGGAGAATTCAACTTCCGGATGGAAGCCAGGGACGGCAGCATGGGCTTCGATTTTTCGGGGGTCTATGATGAAGTCATTCCAGAGAAGCATCTGGCCTATACACTCGGAGATGGGCGAAAGGTAACCGTCGATTTCATTGAGCGGGAGGGCCAGGTCGAAATCATTGAAACCTTCGATGCTGAAACTGAGAATCCCGTTGATTTCCAACAGCAGGGTTGGCAGGCTATCCTCGATAGTTTTATCCAATATGCAGAATCCCAAACTTCCTGAACAACATGACCATGAAAAAACAAATTATCCCCTGCCTTTGGTATGATCGGGAGGCAGAAGAAGCGGTTAACTTCTACATTTCAGTTTTTCCCAATTCCAGTATTGGTAAAGTATCCCGCTATTCAGATGAAGCCGCTTCACAGATGGGGATGCCGCAGGGAGCTGTCTTGTCTATCAGTTTCTCTCTCGGTGGAAATCAATACACGGCTCTGAACGGCGGACCGATGTTCCGGTTTAATGAAGCGGTTTCGTTCCAGATTTTCTGTAAGGATCAACAGGAGATTGACTATTACTGGAACCGCCTCACAGAGGGTGGGGAGCCGTCCATGTGCGGGTGGCTTAAAGATCGCTATGGACTGTCCTGGCAGATTGTTCCTGAATCGCTGGAAGAGATGCTGAGTAATCCCAAAACTGCAGCGACAGTATCTGCAGCTTTAATGAAAATGACGAAACTTGACCTGGCAGCCCTGGAGCAGGCAGCCGCGCAGGCTACTGCTGTATAATGGCATTTATCACTTCCTCACTCATGGGTTGCACCTTCGGGTCGAATACATGGGTGAGGGCTCCTTTTTCATTGATCAGGTATTTCTGGAAATTCCATTTCACCGTGCTGTTTTCCAGTCCGTTATGCTCCTTTTGCGTAAGCCACTGATATACAGGATGCATTTTTTTACCCGTTACGGTAATCTTTTCGGCCATCAGGAAACTAACACCATAATTGCGTTCGCAGAATTCAGCAATGTCTTCGTTGCTTCCGGGCTCCTGGCTCATGAAGTCATTGGCCGGAAAACCTACTATGATCAACTGGTCCCTGTATTTCTGGTGCAAGGCCTCCAGGTCTTTATACTGAGGTGTCAATCCGCATTTAGAGGCTGTGTTTACGATAAGGATCTTTTTGCCTTTGAAGTTGGCAAAGTCGATCTCACCTCCAGTAAGTGCGGGGACTTTGAATTCATAAATGCTTTTTGGTATGTCTCCTCCTTTGGGCCCTGCGGCCCAGAATAAAAACTTGAAGAACAGCAGGGTGGATATCGTGCTCATAGTAGAAATCTAGTGACTGATCTCTGCAAAGCTACAGAATAATGCCACCGGAAACCGAAACATAGACTTTGCGAGAATCGTCTGTTTCCCGGCAGTCTGAGCGTATGACTTAGCGATTACTTATTTTCGCCCCGATGTTCCCTCGATACCCGGGGCTGTTTCCCCTAATTGTGTTTCTGGCGTTCTGCTGGGGCTGTGCCAATATCGTTCCGCCGGCCGGTGGTCCGAAAGATGTTACCCCGCCTCAGCTGGTCTCCATTTCTCCAGCAGACTCACAATTGAATACCAGGGTGACCACCATCCGGATGGAGTTCGACGAATACATCGCACTCAATAATCCTGCTACAGAAATCACAGTCTCACCAATTCTTCCTTTTCCATTGGTAGTCGAGGCGCGACCCCGGACAGTAACGGTCAGAATACCCGACAGCCTGCTTCAGGATCAGACCACCTACCGGCTTGAGTTTGGTGAGGCTATAAGAGATCTAAACGAAAGCAATCCTTTCAGGGATTTTAGCTATACATTTTCTACAGGCGCCTGGTTTGATTCTCTTTCTCTTGAAGGACTCATACTCGATGCAAAAACGGGTTTGCCCGACACTGCAGCCTGGGTATTGTTGTATGAGGGTGTTGCATCTGACAGCGCTGTGCTGAGGGAGAAACCCCGTTACGCAGTACATGCCAGTCCGGATGGTACCTTTCGCTTTGATGGTTTGCCCAGCCGGCCTTTCAAAGTGTATGCGCTGGTGGACGCAAATAATAATCTGATGTTTGACAGCCCGGAAGAAAAAATCGCCTTTCATGAGGAGGCCCTGCGCCCCGGAGATACCTTGCAGCCTCCGGTCCTGCTGCGGACCTTCGCCCGTGCAGACACTTCGGACACAACTTCCCGGACTGCCGGAGGCTCGCTCGCCAGAACCAGGACGCCACGACAGGTAGCAGGTAATGCAGAGGAGGAATTTACTTATAAAGTGCTTGTTGATACCACAGATCTTCGCAGGCGTTCACAGGAGCTGACCCGGCCGCTCTCCGTCGAATTCAACCGACCCCTCGATTCCTTCTTTCTTCATCGTATCAGCCTCCACAGGGATAGCTCGGGAATAGAAATTCCGGTTCCGGTTCGCGATTCGATTGATTCCCTTCGCGCCCATATCGTGCTGCTGCAAACAAACTGGCAGGAAGATGCACTATACACGCTTCGTCTGTTGCGTGGCTTTGCCCGGGATACCTCCGGGGTAGAGGCAATGCCCGGCAGGTTCAGCTTTCGAAGCAAGCGTGATGACGATTATGCAAAACTTCAGATAAATCTTCCCGGACGGTTCCTCGGACAACAGTATCTGCTTCTGGTTTTGAGAGGCCAGGATACAGTTCATCATCAGGCTGTCACTGATACAACTATCCACCTCACACGCCTGCAGCCCGGGAGCTTTACACTTAGAATCATTGCCGACAGCAATCTGAATGGCTATTGGGATCCAGGTCACCTTTTAAAGGGCATACAGCCGGAGTGGGTCTTTCCCCATACAGAACCGGTGACGCTGCGGGCAGGCTGGCAGAATATCGTCGACTTCAAAGAACAACCTCCACGGCTGCGCCAGTCCGGTCAGCCGCTCCAGCGAGAACAAAGGCAATAGGTGGATGTATCTTCAAACTTTGTAAATTAAACAATCAACTGCTGCAAATATGAAAAAATTACTGCTTCCATTACTGCTCATTGCCTCAATGGCTACAGCGCAGGATCGCATGACACCAGAACTGCTCTGGAGTCTGAAACGGGTAAGTGGGATCGGCGTTTCGGAAAACGGAAACACTGCGTGGTATGCGTCGCGTACCTATGATATGCAGACCGAGAAGTCCACAACCAGGATCTATGCGCTGGATACCAGAACCGGCACCAGGAAAGAACTGCAGGAGATCCACTCCGTATTCCAGCGGGACCAGGAAGCCTGGTATGCCACAGGTGATAATGTGATCTACAGAAGCACGGATCAGGGACGAAACTGGAAAAGCTGGTTCACGAATGCAGGCGATATGCATAATATCAGGGTTTCACCAGACGGTAAGTGGATAGCCTTTACCCGGGAGGTATTGGTTAAACCTATGATGGGAACTGATCTTTATCCGGATTTGCCCAAAAATACGGCTCAGGTTTACACAGATCTGAATTACCGTCATTGGGATTCCTGGGAAGATGGTAAGTTCTCCCATCTGTTTATCATGCCTGCTCAGGGAGGAAAAGCTATCGACCTGCTCGAAGGGGAACCTTACGATGTGCCACAGCAACCCTTCGGTGGACCAGAAGACTTTGTCTGGTCTCCGGACAGCAGAAGCATCGTCTATGTTTGCAAGAAGAAGTTCGGTAAGGAATATGCTGCCAGCACCAATACGGATATCTACCAGTATGTTCTTGATACGAAACAGACCATCAACCTGACAGCCAATATGCCGGGCTATGATATGAGTCCTGCATTCAGTCCGGACGGCAGGTTCCTGGCCTGGACCAGCATGGCCAGAGAAGGGTACGAGGCTGATAAAAACGATATCTATGTGATGGATATTGAAGGGCGCTCGTCTGTCAAGCAGAATCTGACCGCCAATTGGGATGGAACGGTCAGTAGCTATATCTGGAGTAAGGATGGCAAGCGTGTTTTCTTCAACGCAGCCTACCGCGCCACAGAACAGGTTTTTGAGGTAAACTTCCCCGGGTACACCAGAATTGCTCCCGTCGTCAGAAGGATCACCACCGGAAACTGGGATGTCACGGGTATCCTTGGCCAGGTTAACAATTCACTGATCGTGTCCCGTACGGATATGAATCACGCAGCCGAATTATTTACAGTCGACCTGAATGATGGTTCTATGAAACAGATCACGCATGAGAATGATGATATCTACAATCGCATTCAACCGTCAAGAACAGAGCTTCGAATGGTGCAAACTACAGATAAGCAAATGATGGGTGTGTGGGTCATTTATCCTCCCGGTTTTGACTCAACTAAGAAATATCCTACGCTTCTGTACTGCCAGGGTGGGCCCCAGTCTGCACTTTCCCAGTTCTACAGCTTCCGATGGAATTTTCAACTCATGGCCCATCAGGGATATATCGTGGTGGCACCAAATCGCAGAGGCATGCCAGGCTGGGGCGTGAAATGGAACGAAGCGATCAGTCAGGACTGGGGTGGGCAGCCCATGAGGGACTATCTTGCTGCGATCGATGAAGTGGCACAGGAGCCTTATGTTGATCAGACCCGCCTTGGTTGTGTGGGTGCAAGCTACGGCGGATATAGTGTGTTCATGCTGGCCGGAATGCACGAAAACCGTTTCAGATCATTTATTGCCCACGATGGTCTCTTCGATCTAAGGTCCTGGTACGGAACAACAGAAGAACTCTGGTTTGCAAATTGGGATATTGGTGGCCCCTACTGGAAGGTTCCTCAACCCGAAAGCTACAGAAAATATGATCCTGCAAATTTTGTTGCCAAATGGAATACGCCGATCATGATCATTCAGGGCGGTATCGACTTCCGGGTACCTATCGAGCAGGGTCTGGAAGCTTTTCAGGCTGCACAATTAAAAGGGATTAAAAGCAAGTTGCTGTATTTCCCTAACGAAAACCACTGGATCCTTCATCCTCAGAATGCTATCGTCTGGCAACGAGAATTCTTCGGGTGGCTCCAGGAAACGCTCCGCTAGATATTTTAATTACTAACATTTTTACTATATTTGAATGCCGTGTAACACACGGCATTTTTTTTTATCCGTTACGCCATGCTAAAACGATTTCTGATAGTAGTAGTTACTATTCTTGTCATTCTACAGTTTATTCGCCCCGAGAGAAATCTTTCCGCTGCTTTCGCAAATGACATCAGCACCCGGTTCCCCGTTCCGGAAGAGGTAGGCCAGGTCCTGAGTAAATCCTGTTATGATTGTCATAGTAACTATACAGATTATCGCTGGTATTTTAATGTTCAACCGCTCGGCCTGTGGCTGCAGCGTCATGTTGATGAAGGGAAAAAACATCTGAATTTTTCAGAATTTATAACCTATTCCAGAAAGAAGCAACTGCATAAGCTGGAAGAAACAGTTGAAATGCTTACTGCCAGGGAAATGCCCCTCCCCTTGTACGAAGCTGTTCATTCTTCCGCCCGGCTCAGTGACGCCGAAAGAGTCCTCCTGGTGAATTGGGCGAATGCTCTGATGGACCGTATCGAGCGGGAACAACCCGGCACCTGACAAACGAATGCTGTTCGATACCACTGTCTGGCACAATTTTTTAGCCTTCAGCACTTTATAGGTTGCTATTTCGATTATTCCTAATCTACGTTTAATGGAACCCGCTTTATCAGGCGTCATTCATAAAGAAAAGCTACAATTGAAGCATTTGCCAGACTTCCTCCGCTACGTCAGAGACCAGCGCCTGGACGGCTATTTGAGACTTCAGTTGCATTATAGCAGGGAGTATGAGCTGCCTTTGCTGCGGTTTTTTAAAGAGTTCAGTGAAGAGGACTTGATCAGTATCGGACTCACCGGTGCCCTGGAATTCTTCGATGCAGTCATAGATCTCAAATCTGTCGAATACATCCATCAGCAGAAAGAGAGCTGGCTTTCCAATAATCTTCCGCATCTGATAGACAAAAGCGCGGTGGCTCCTGAGGATATTTTTCTTGTTTCTGCTATCCGGAAGAAGGCACTGTTTCACTTCCTGAGTGAATTTACTGATGACCCTAAGGTGCTCCAGTGTGTTCATGATGAAATGGACGAATTCATCACGGTGCTCAATCTCACTTTGAGCAGCGCTCTTTCTTCAGTTCTCAGGGAGAAGTTTCAACAGGAAGAGAAAGTAAAAGCCAATGAAGAAAGATTACGTCTGGCTTTGGAGGCAACTCGTTTAGGTACCTGGGACTTTGACCTGAATTCCGGAGTCATCGAGGTTTCTTCCCGTATCAGAGAGATCTACGGATTGGCTGCTGATGAGCCGGTCACCTATGATCTTATCAAAGATCTTTACCATCCTGAAGACCGGGATGAACAGGTGATGATCGTGCGCAGAATTCTTTCCGCTGCGGCTCATAACCGGACCTATGAACGGGAATTGAGAATCCAGCGGGCAGACGACAAGTCGATACGCTGGATCAGGGTAAACGGATATGTGCTGCTCAATGAACAGGATGTACCGTTCAGGATTATCGGAACGATTCTGGATATCACAGAGAGAAAGCATCTGGAAAGCCAGCTCAGGGAACGGGAATTTCAATTCCGTCAACTGGCCGATTCGATGCCTCAAATGGCATGGATCACTCTGGCTGACGGTACAATTACCTATTTTAACCAAAAATGGATCGAGTATACCGGGAAGGATGTTCAGGACGTTACCTATGAATGGGGAGTCCTGCTCCATCCTGAAGATGCTGAAAAAAGCAGGGTAGCCTGGATGGAATCTTTAGCAACAGGTTCTCTTTATGAGATTGAATATCGGCTGTTGCATAAGGCGTCAAATGTATATCGTTGGTTTCTTACCCGGGCATTACCAGTGAAAAACTCACGAGGCGAAATCATGAAATGGTTCGGTACCTGTACAGACATTCATGATTATAAACTTGCGGAAGAATCACTGCAGATGCAGGCCCGGGTTCTTAATAGCATGGAAGAGGGTGTGAGCATTGCTGATGAGAACGGATTCATTCTTTATACCAATCCTGCAGAAGACCGCATGTTCGGCTATGGGCCAGGTGAATTGCCAGGCAAACACGTAACTGTACAAAATGCCTACGACGAACCAGAGAATAAGGAACGTGTAGAAAACGTTATGGAGATTCTGAAGCTCGAAGGTAGCTGGAGCGGAGAATGGAACAATAAACGTAAAGACGGAACAACCTTTAATACTTTTAGTCATATAACCTCATTAAACCTCGACAACCGGCGATTGCTGGTATGTGTTCAAAGAGATATTACCATGGAAAAGGCACATCAGGCTGCATTGCTGGAAAGCGAACTGCGCTTCCGCACGCTTGCTGATCATGCACCAATGTTTGTCTGGATATCTGATGCAGAAGGGAAACTGGACTACTTTAACGATGAAGTAGAAAGATTTGTAGGCCCTTCTGCGGACGAGCTGAAGACGAACGGATGGATCGTAATCTGTCATCCCGAAGATCAGGGAAAATTTACGGAGGCGGGACGTGCCCTTCGTGAAGAGGGAAAGGCCCTGGAGGTGGAGTGCAGACTGAAGAATAGAGAGGGAAAGTTTCGCTGGGTTTTGCTTCGTGCAGCACCCAGAATGCAGGATGGTAAATTGATAGGGATGACGGGCACAGGTCTCGACATTGAAGACAGAAAGCGCCTTACAGGGGCACTGGAAACAAAAGTCGAGGAACGAACCAGGGAACTCATGGAGACCAATGCTAAGCTGGAACGCTCTAATAGGGAACTGGAGCAGTTTGCCTATGTGGCCTCGCACGATCTTCAGGAGCCGCTCAGAAAGATCAAGGCCTTTGGGGATATGCTGGCCGGCAGATATAAGGAAGGACTGGGACCGGAAGGCGTCGATATGATCGGCAGGATGCAATCCGCTTCTGACAGGATGCGGATACTGATCGAAGATCTGCTGGCTTTTTCAAGAGTCTCCCGGGAGCCCCAGCATAAAACTGTCGATCTGGACCGTCTGATAAAGGAAGTGTTGTTCGATCTCGATACAACAATTCAGGAAAAGCAGGCCAGCCTTAAGATTGATGCGCTCCCCTCTATAGCGGGCGATGAGTTACAATTGCGACAGCTTTTTCAAAATCTTTTGAGCAACGCTTTAAAGTTCAGTAGGGAAGGGGTACGTCCGGAAATATCAGTTACCATCACAAAAACCAACGGACTATCTTCTGGATTTGATGTAACCAAAGCGGACCAGCAGAGAGAGTTTTATCTACTGGCTTTCAGAGACAACGGAATCGGTTTTGAACAACAGTATGCCGATAAGATCTTCCAGGTGTTTCAACGTTTGCATGGTAGAATGGAATATCCGGGGTCTGGAGTGGGTCTTTCCATTGTTCAAAAGGTGGTCGACAATCATAAAGGCTATGTGAAAGCAGAAGGCGCTCCGGGCGAAGGCGCACTCTTCCTCTTATTACTTCGGGCGGAATAGCTTCCTTCCGGTATAAATTATGGCAGTTTGTTGAATTAGTCTTGGGCGTTTTCGGCTGATTAATGTTCCGTTAAAGGCCTCGTTCTTCCGTTATTTCCCCGACGACCTCCGGCAAATAATGCTGAAAACTGAAGCGAAAAAGCCGTGGTACTCCCTAGATACTCCCTAGACACTCCCTGGACACTCCCTAGATACTCCCTGGTTCCATGCTGGTTCCATGCTGATTCCTTTGCTACTGCCTAAAGGATAGTAAGTACACCCCCAATGTCTACCAACTGCCTTCAACCAGCTCCTGGTTCATAATCTTACCACTGCAAATGTCCCCTTTATGCAGAAAGTATTAATTTAATGGAATCAATTTTCTTATGAAAACGCTCCTCTCTTCGCTGCTTATATTGCTTTTTTCTTTCTCTGCCGTTGCGCAGGGTATCATTACAACGATAGCAGGTGGGGGCTGGGGAGGAGATGGTGTCTTAGCCGTAAATACCTCTCTCAGCGAAGTCAACGATGTGCTGGTTGATACCGCTGGAAATATTTACATCGCACAGGAAACAGCAGTCAGAAGAATTGACGCCCAGACGCAAATCATTAGCTTGTATGCAGGTTCCTATCAATGGGGTACCGGATGTGATGGCTGTCCTGCTACCACCGCTAAATTGAATCATGCAAATGCTATCGCGCTAGATAAACAGGGTAATCTATATATCGCCGACTGGGGAAACGGAAGAATCAGGAAGGTGGATGCTGTAACAGGAATTATGACCACTTATGCAGGTAATAGTACTTCAGGGTACAGCGGGGATGGCGGACCTGCAACAAGTGCGCAGCTAAAAAAGCCCATAGATATTGCGTTTGATACAGCGGATAACCTATTCATAATCGACGAGTTTTATCATATCAGAAGAGTCGATCGACAAACAGGTATTATTACAACCATTGCTGGCGACGGCACACAGGGGATATGGAGCAACGGTGATCTTGCTGTAAGTTCAAGAATTAGTACCGGCCGGGGTATTTGTGTAGATAATATTGGAAATGTTTATTTCACTGATGCCAATAATCGACGAATTGGCAAGATCGACACGCAGGGTATCTTGTCCACTTACTGTGGGACAGGAACTAATGGTTTAGCAGGAGATGGTGGTCCGGCAGTCAACGCTCAAACCTACGCTTCAGTCCGGCTTAGAATGGATAGTCAGAATAATATGTATTTTGGGGATGGTGGTAGGGTTGTTAGAAGGATTGACTTTTCAACTGGGATTATAACGAGAGTTGCGGGCGAGGGAAACGCTGGATTTAGCGGAGATGGCGGTCCTGCATTGAATGCACATCTAAACGGGATCTGGAGTGTGTTTGTCGACAAAAATAACAACGCCTATATCGCTGATGCACTGAATTACAGGATTAGGAAAGTTGCAGGTGTAGTTAGCGTTGCAGCTTCGCCAGAAATTATTTTATTTGATATTTTTCCCAACCCCTCAAATGGTCCTCTGACAATTCAAAGTTCCGGGGAAATAGAGTTTATTCAAATCAGAAGTCTTACAGGGCAAGTTGTCTATGAATCCAAACCTTTAAAACCTTTGGTAAGAATCGATCTGTCAGGTCATCCGGCCGGTGTTTACCTTGTAAGTGTGTTAAATGGCAGTGGTATGATTAATAAAAAGGTCATCATTCGTCAATAACATTGTTAGTCAGCAACCGCCGAACCGGGAGTTAATAATATCGATTAATTACTTTTAAAAACTTGCACTGACTTTTAGTTGATACCTTTGTCAATACCTTGTTGGTAGGTCGGCACCCACCACTTTCGACTAACGACTAACTATCAACCATCAACCCTAACTTTGCTGCTCATATGAAGAGCTACAATATTCTGCTCCTGGGGTCGGGAGGTCGTGAGGCGGCATTCGCCTGGAAGCTTCGCCAGAGCAAGCACTGCAAGGAACTATTCATCGCACCAGGAAATGCCGGGACTGCAAAGTATGGGATGAATCTCCCCGTTGCGGTTACTGATATGGAGGCTATCAAACAAATTTGTCTTGAAAACCACATCGATCTGGTGCTTCCCGGTGGAGAAGATGCTCTGGTAGCTGGCATATATGACTTTTTTCAAAACGACCCGCAGATCCGCCATGTCATCGTAGCTGGCCCCTCATCTGCAGGCGCGCAATTGGAAGGTAGCAAGGCATTTGCCAAACAATTTATGGATCGTCATGGCATCCCGACAGCCGCCTACCGCGAGTTTACCTCCGAGCAATTCAGGGAAGGAACCGAATGGATCAAAAATCATCCGCTCCCAGTAGTCATAAAAGCCGATGGACTGGCCGCAGGTAAAGGTGTGATCATCGCAAATTCCACAGAAGAAGCACTGGAGGCCTTCCGCTCAATGGTACAGGAAGACCGTTTTGGAGATGCAGGTCGCAAGGTAGTAGTTGAACAGTTCCTGGATGGAATCGAATTATCCGTTTTTGCACTGACAAATGGCGAAACCTTCGTTCTATTACCCGAAGCTAAAGACTATAAGAGGATCGGAGAAGGGGATCAGGGACCTAACACGGGTGGCATGGGGGCTATCTCGCCCGTGCCTTTCGCAAACCAGGAATTCATGGATAAGGTGGTGAATAAGGTCGTCAAGCCTACCATCAATGGGCTCTCAGAAGAAAAGATCGTCTATAAAGGTTTTGTCTTCTTCGGACTCATAAACGTGGCCGGCGAACCTTTCGTGATTGAATACAACTGCAGAATGGGTGACCCCGAAACTGAAGTCGTAATGCCCCGGCTTCAGTCAGATCTCGTGGAGTTACTAGTACATATGCATGAGGGTCGTTTGTCCCAGTCAGAAATTAGTTTCGACTCGCGTGCGGCTGCTACCGTCATGTTGGTTTCCGAGGGCTATCCGGGCTCTTATGAAAAAGGGAAAGAGATTGCAGGGTTGGATGAGGTTCAGGATAGCGTCGTATTTCATGCAGGAACTGCCAACCGTGACGAGACTGTCGTCACCAGCGGAGGCAGGGTAATAGCCCTGACCTCTTTCGGAGAAACGCTCAAAGACGCCCTTGGAGTAAGCTATAAAAATGCTGATCTGGTTTCCTTTGAGGGAAAATACTTTCGTCGGGATATCGGTTACGAGTTTCTCTAAGCTGCAGTGTAGGGGTCTGTGCGACCGCCAGGATCAATCGTCTCCAGCGTAAAGACTGCTGATTGATATCAACCAGCAGTCTTTTCTTTTTCCTGTACGAGTTCAAACAGACGCTCTGTAAATGGACCGTAATCCAGAAAGGTTTCCGGTTTAATGATGTAGGCAGTGGCGCCCATATCAAGACATTTTCGAATGATCATCTCTGTCGATGATGTAGACGTAATGATCACGGGAATGGAGGAATAGACCGGATGCGCCCCCACTTCTTCAATAATGTCATAGCCGTTTTTCCCGGGCATATTCAAGTCGGAAAGTATCACTTCCGGAAGTGCATCGGGATGTTCCGACATCCATTGGAAAAGCATGTCTCCATTTCGTGCCTGTCCAATCAGCTCGAAGTGTTCAGATGCTTCGAAGGCTTCCCTCATAAACATCTGTTCATCCTCGTCATTCTCTACCAATACAATTTTATACTTCTTCATGATCAGGCTGAAGGTTTCTCGTTTGCTCGTGCAAAGTAAAGTAAAATGTAGTCCCCTTCCCGGAGGTAGACTCAGGCCAGATCCTTCCGTTATGCTTGTCTACGATCTTCTTGCAGATCGCAAGACCGATCCCTGTGCCGGGATATTCCTTTTCCGTGTTCAGGCGTCTGAAGATTTCAAATACTTTGTGCTGGTCTTCTGGTGAAATTCCGATGCCATTATCACTCACGGCGAACTTTACATGCCCGTTCTCAGGAACACAACTGATACTCACCAGCGGCTTTTCCTTATCAGTGAACTTGATAGCATTGCTTAACAGGTTCTGCATAAGCTGCACCAGTTGTATCCGGTCTCCCTGGATCGTATCCACCTGGCAATCAAATTCTATTTGTGCCCGGCTGCTTTCTGCGAAGGATTTGAGGTTTTGCAGGGCCTGATGTACCAGTTCGCCAACGTTCACATCTCCCATCTGCACCTGTTTCTTTCCCAATTGTGTGTATTGTAACAGGTTCAGAATGAGTTCACGCATCCTGTTGGTACCATTTACGGCTTTCGAAATATAGGTGTCGATGTTTTCATAATCGCCACTTTCGATCTTCTTTTCGATTAACAACAGAAAGCTTTTTATCGTCCTGAGGGGCTCCTGCAGATCGTGCGATGCTATCGAAGTAAACTGTTCCAGTTCTTCATTAGCCAGTTGCAGTTCACGGTTGGCAAGTTGCAATTCTGACGCAAGCGATTTATATTGTTCAAAACTGTCCCTGAGCTGTTGCTCAGCCTTCTTTCGTTCTGTAAGATCCCGTGTCACCTTCGAAAAGCCAATATGGGTGCCGTCGCTTTTGTAGACTGCAGTAATGACCACATGTGCCCAGAATCGCTCTCCTCCTTTACGCAGGCGCCAGCCTTCTTCCTCATACTTTCCTTCTTTTCTTGCAACTTTTAATTCATGCGCAGGCTTACCGCTGAGTATGTCTTCTTCGGGGTAAAAAATGGAAAAGTATTTCCCGAGTATTTCTTCTTCGGAGTATCCCTTGATGCGACGGGCGCCCTCATTCCAGCTCACAATTCTGCCTTTTTCATCCAGCATGAATATACCGTAGTCCCTTACCTGTTCTACCAGCCCTCTCAGGCGCTCCTCGCTCTGGCGCAAACTCTCCTCATATTCTCTCCGTTCGGTCAGGTCACGCGTCACCTTCGAGAAGCCAATGAGTTGATTCTGATCATTGAACAGTGCTGTAAGAACAATGCTGGCCCAGAATCTCGAGCCGTTCTTTCGTACCCTCCAGGCCTCTTCCTCATATTTGCCGGTCTCTATTGCCGTTCTGACTTCAAGTTCCGGTTTCTTGAGCTCAATGTCTTCAGGCGGGTAAAATATAGTAAAGTGTTTTCCCGTCACCTCGCTTTCCGTATATCCGGTTAAGCGTTTGGCACCTTCATTCCAGGTAAGAATATGTCCATTCGGATCTAAAAGAAATATGGAATAATCCCTGACACCTTCAACCATCAAACGGTAACGCTCCTCGGAACGCCTCAGGGAAAGTTCCTGTTGCTTGCGGTCTGAAACATCTCTGAGGGTGCAGGCTATTGGCTGGTTCTTTGAATTTCCTGCTAGTAATGTGAAATTGATCTCTCCCCAAAACCGACTGCCATCTTTTCTGCTTTTCCAGCCTTCGCAGATGTGCCTTCCTTTCTCCAGTGCTAGTTTCAGATCATATTGTGCACGGGCACCCTGCTCCTGATCAGAGTACAGCATGTTTATGGATTTGCCCTCCAGCGCCGACATGGGGAAACCCGTTAGCCGCTGGGCCTCACGGTTGGCATAGATTATTGTGCCATCCCTGTCAAGTATAAGAATCGCTTCGCGGAAGATTTCGAAGGAGGTGAAGGCAAAGGTTTTATCAGTATTTTTCATGCGGGGTCATGATAAAGCTAGCCAAGTCGGATAATGCGGCCAAAGCCTCTCAGAAAGAAAACGCTAAATAATTGTACCAGACTTTCCTTTATATGGCGAAAGCCTGTAGGTGAAGAGCGTTTTATGACTTGACCAAGGTGAAAAATCGTATTCAGGGAGCGCTCAGGCTGTTTCCAGAAAACGGACCAGCTCACTGGCCAATTGATCATATTCTACGAGCGTCAGTGGCTTTCGGAAGAATTTATCGCAACCCAGCTTGTAGCACTTTTGCTCATCTGCGATATTAACGGAAGATGTCAGGACGAACACGGGGATGTTTTTTAACTGTTCGTCCGTCTTGAGTTCTTCGAGCGCCTGATAGCCATCTTTGAAAGGCATGTTCAGGTCGAGCAGTATCAGATGAGGTGGATTGTCAGAGGGGCTTCGCAGCAGATGCAGCAACTGATTGCCGTCATCTACACATCTCCAGACTCCTTCGTACTCGTTCCGCTCAAGAGCCTCACATAAAAATTCCTGGTCGTCCTGATCATCGTCGGCGATGACAATATAGCGGTTCACGTGTAGCGTTCTCTCCATCCCCATCTTTAGGCAAATGTAAGTTTTATTATTTAGCTAAGATGTTAATGTGTGGGACGTGCATCTTTTGTTCCCCCTGTTCCTTCAGTGTTGTTGCGACTGATTGCTAACCACTAAATTTGCTCCATGTTTTTGCAAACTAAACAAAGTATTGCCCTTTTTATGAGCGCATTTTTGCTGATGCTGGGCGCGTGTAAAGATGCTGAGGAATCTGCGCCAACGGAGTCTGTCACTTCAGATTCCTATACCATACCCAGCATTGGCTATACTTTTCGCAAAGCGTATCCTCACGACATCAATTCCTTCACACAGGGTCTGTTGGTACATAACGGCCGCCTGTTCGAAAGTACCGGCTCGCCGTCCGATATGCCCCAAACGCGATCTGTTTTTGGAATTGTCGATCTAAATACCGGAAAAATTCAGGTGAAAGGTGAAATCGACCGTCACTTTTTCGGGGAGGGAATCACCATCCTTGGTGGTAGACTTTATCAGTTGACGTATCAGGCTAAGATCGGTTTTATCTACGACACTCTGGGGTACAAAAAGATTGGGGAGTTTATGATGCCCGGCCAGGAAGGCTGGGGTATGACCACGGATGGTCAGTCGCTCATAATAAGTGACGGAACCCACCGGTTGTTTTATTTGGACCCCGCGACTATGAAAACCACAAGGGTGCTGGAGGTGAGGGATAACATGGGACAGGTGAATTACCTCAATGAACTGGAGTTTATGGATGGTCACGTATATGCTAATAAATACGGCACCAATCTGATAGTGAAAATCGACACTGCTGATGGTCGGGTAAGGGGAAGAATTGACTTTACACGGCTGGCACAGCAGGCCCGTCAGGAATACGCCGGGTCTTTGGAAATGAATGGGATAGCCCAGGATCCGGAAACAGGCAGGGTGTTTATCACCGGAAAGATGTGGCCTTTTATTTTCGAGGTGACCATCCCTTAATTGTATCAGTCCGTATTGAATATTCCAGCAGTAAAAAAATAATCATAATGAGATCAGACGCGACAACCCCCGAAGAGTTCCTGGCCACTGTGCCAGAAGAGCGGAAGGAAGCTATCTACAGGCTTGTATCCATCATACGTGAAAACCTGCCCGAAGGTTTCAGTGAATCCATAGGCTACGGGATGCTTGGCTGGGCTGTGCCGCACAGCTTGTACCCAGCCGGCTATCATTGCGATCCTAAACAACCAGTGCCCTTCCTCGGTTTGGCTTCGCAGAAGAATTTTATTGCGCTATACCATATGGGGATATATGCGGATAAGGATCTTCACGACTGGTTTGTTTCCGAATACCCTAAACATGTAAAGACCCGCCTGGATATGGGCAAAAGCTGTATCCGTTTTAAGAAGCCTGAGCATATCCCGTTTGATCTTATCGGTGAGCTGGTTACCAGAATGACACCGGCTCAGTGGATAGAATTATACGAGGCCAATCTGAAAAGGTAATCCGAAATTTTCAGTTCACACGTTTATAAAAAAAAAGGGGTGCTTACGAAGTACCCCTTTTTTTATAAGGCGAAAGGTTATTGAATCATCAGCCGCTCGCTGTATTGTCCTTTTTCAGTTAGAATCTGGATCAGATAAATGCCTTCTGAGCAGTTGCTGATATCCAGTTTGAGATCACTCGCCACGGAACCCTGAGCGGTTTGTATCACACGACCTGTAAGATCCATGAGTTTTACTTCTGCAGTTCCTTTCAGGTCCGCTGACCAGCTAACGCTCACCGCTCCTTTTGCAGGATTAGGAAACACTTGAAACCCGCTGCTGAAACCGACTTCGCCAATCGATGTAACCTTTGGTTTGATTTCAGTCGCAGTCTGACCAAAGTTGATATCAATCACTGAGGGTTGTCCGGAAGTAACCGTCAAGCCTAAAGAAGGAGTGGTGACATAGTTGATCGCTTCAGGATAAACGCTGTAGGTGCCCAATGGAAGATCACTGAAGCTGTAGTCGCCATTCTGATCGGTAATGGTTGACTTCAGCGCTTTGCCATTAACATCTCTTACGAATACCAGTATGCCGGGAATGCCGTTGGCGGTACCTTTGTTGGCTCCCTGGCTGATATTACCCCCGATGAAGCCCGGGCCAGAAGTAGGGGTGCCTGATATCATGTAGATATGGTTGTTGTAGCTGCCACCACCGGTATGGTTGATGGTTGTTGCACCGCCCCAGTAGATACTGGAATCATGATAGGTGGGAAGGAAAACTGCTGATACCATTCCGCCGGCATTCTGTGCGGCTTTCACCAGATAGTCGCCAGCCGCATGATTGTCAAATTGGTACGGCGCGGACAGGAATCCCCCCGTAACAGTAGAGTCCACCGCGGTAAGGGTATTGTTTACATTGTCATGAACGATCAGCCAGACGGTAAAAGAAGCCTGTATCGCAGTGCCCGTTGTATCCCAGTAGATATTGCCAGAGATCCGGTTGGTTGTCGGACCGCCACCACCAGGTACCGTTACGGATAGATTAACAGTGTCATGGCAGACGATACTATACAAAGTATCGTACCATTCATGGATCAATTGTACATTATAGGTTCCATTGGCAGCATAGGTGTGGCTCGGACTTGTGGCCAGACTGCCATTGCCATCCCCGAAGTTCCAGTACGAATTTTCCACTACCGGAGGCTGGTTGCTGGGAGTTGCATTGTTTGAAAATAGCACTGTGTTACCGTTGATTGAAGTTGTAACGGTAGCGCTGAGGCCTGTGCAATTCAACTGAGCCACTGCCGGTAAAGTCGCAAGGCACATGATGAAAGTAAAAAGTTTCTTTTTCATAATACTGGTTGTTTTGACTCATAGACGCAGCCTCGTCGCGGTATGTTAGAACGTTCAGGAAAAAAAAGAAAACTGGTCCAGAAACTGCCATCTTTTGGACAGGCTGTCCTATCAAAGCTGCAGTCAGGGGCGGTAGTTTTACTTTTAAAACAATTCTATGAACAGGAAGGAATTTATCTGGAAGACAGGAGCGGCCATGCTGGCACTGACGCTCCCCGTACGGAACACCTATGCGTTTGAAAAGGGGGCGGCTGGTACATCCGGAACCTGCCTCCCGACAACTGCAGACATCCTTGGCCCCTACTACCGGGCCAATGCTCCTTTCCGGACAGCGCTGTTGACACCGGGTGATCCCGGAACACCGTTAAATTATCGGGGCACGATACTGGACGAAGATTGCAATCCGCTGGCGAATGCTACCGTGGATGTGTGGCAGGCAGATGCCAATGCATCCTATGATCAGACTACACCGGATTTCCGGTATCGTGGACGGTTTGAAACCTCCTCTGACGGTCAGTACCAGTTTGAATCGGTTATGCCAGGCTGGTATCTCAATGGCTCTCAATACAGGCCAGCCCACATACATTTTCGTGTCACCAAACCGGGTTTTCAGGAACTGATTACCCAGTTGTACTTCCAGGGCGATCCCTATATTGCCGCTGATCCCTGGGCCGCTGATCCTGATGCCCAGTTAAGGATTGTACCCGTCAATCTTGTCGGGGGAGTGGATGTTGCTGTGTTTGACATCACTTTAAAAGCGAATGCCACCGGGATTAATGAGGTTCAGGAGCGTTCACCTGTTACTGCTTACCCGAATCCGGCCTCCTCTTTCGTTCTGTTCAGTACCTCGGATGCTGCAATACTCAGCATCGAAACGTTTAACACAGGTGGTCAGCTCGTTGCCAGGGCCTATCATCTCAAATCGAAAGAATACAGGCTGGATATCACTTCTCTTGGTGGTGGCATCTATTTCAGCAGAATTCAAACAGCTACTGGTATTTATGTTCATAAGGTGCTTAAACGATAAGGCTGAACCAAAAAGGATGTTTTTGTTTTCTTTGTGGCTATGAAAAGAACCGCCACATTCTGGAAGCAAACCTTGCAGTTAACGCCTCATGTCGAAGGAGGTGCTTTTTCTGAAGTGTACCGCTCAGACCTGTTACTGCCAAAGGAGATTCTCCAGACCGCGCATAAGGGAAACCGGAACGCAGCGACCAGCATATACTTTCTCCTGGAACGCGGCGAGATTTCTGCTTTTCACAGGATTGCTTCCGACGAGCTCTGGCATTTTTACGATGGCGACCCGCTCACGATCTTTGAGCTCCGGGAAGGTAAACTGATCACACATCGTCTTGGATTAGACCCGGAAACCGGCGCTCTGCCACAAGTGCTGATTCCTGCCGGAAGCTGGTTCGGTTCCAGGGTGGAAGGCGAGGGCGCTTTCACACTTTGTGGCTGCACTGTTTCCCCGGGTTTTGATTTCGCAGATTTTGAACTGGCTGATCGTCAGATTCTGTTGGGCGAATACCCTGAATATGAAGAGCTGATACAGCAACTTACCAGATAAATGCGGTAACATGAATAAGGGCTGCCTCAACTGAGGCAGCCCTTACTACTTACGCGGATTACTACTTACGGTTTATCATTATTCGTGAAGTCGCCGGCGTAGATTAAAACCAGCTTGTTCATGTCAAGATGTTTTTTCATCACATCATTGATCTGTTTCACCGTCAGCTTTTGTGCCTTTGATTCCATCTCATTATAGAAACTCAGGTCTTTGTCATCGCGCATATAGTTGTTAAGCATGCTTACAAGGAAGTTGTTATTATCGAGATAGATCTTCCGCTGTTGCAGCCAGCTTTGCAGGCTGCTTTTCCACTCTTCGTCTGTGAATCCCTCGACCAGCGCTTTTTTCATCTCCTCTTCCAGTGCTGCATTCAGTTTTTCTCTGAAAGTTGGATTAAAGATCGCATAGAGTCCCAGCGAACCGGATGGATACTTATAATCCGCCTGGTAGAATGATCCTGCACCATAGCTCATGCCCTCAGCTTCACGGAGACGCTGCGGGATTCTTGAAGAAAGGAAAGCACCGCCACCCAGCATTTCATTTGCCATCGTTAGCGCCACAAAATCTTCATCTTTCTGCGTCAGGCGGATATTCATGCCGCCCAGCAGACCGGCATTGGTTTTATCGTCGATCTGTACAACTTCTACACCGCCTTTTACCTCGAAGTATTGCTCAGCAATATCCTTAAAAGCTTTCTTACTGTTCCATTTCCCAAAGTTGCTGCCTAGCAGATTCTTCGTTTGGTCAGCATCGATTCCGCCAACGAAAGTGGCATATCCATTATTGGCCCCATAGAAGTCCTTATAGAAGGCTTTGAGGTCTTCCAGTTTTACATTCTTGATGGCTTCAAGTTGCTCGGAAGCGGTCTGTGGATAGAAGGGGTGCGTCTTTGGATATTGGTTCAGCTTTTTGGTCAGGGTCTCACTGGCCACTGTCATCGGATCAGTCATGCTGTTTTCCAGATCAGCCTTCGTGTCGAGGATCAGCTTTTCAAATTCTTTCTCATCAAAGGACG
The DNA here is from genome assembly GCA_023409975.1 of Bacteroidota bacterium. Classification (GTDB taxonomy): domain Bacteria; phylum Bacteroidota; class Bacteroidia; order Chitinophagales; family Chitinophagaceae; genus JAFIGV01. Next base: position 41,559 of record JAEYQO010000070.1, read on the forward strand.
GATGCAACAGCATATCCTGCAGGAGATCCATAGCCTCTGCAAAGTGTTCCTTGTCTGTATTGATGGAAGCGTAAAGCGTATTCGTATTCCCGTAAAAATTAATAGTGGTCTTGATCTTGTCAAGCTGATCACTGATATCCTTCCGGGTTCTGGACGTGGTGCCATACTTCAGCATTCTTGCCGTCAGGTAAGCGATAGAATTCTTTCCTGAAAGCGATTGCTCATCTCCCATTTTAAGCATCAGCGTGCCAAAGATCTTATCACCCTTCACAGGCTTACGAAGCAGCGCATACTCCATTCCGTTTGCCAGTTCACCGTAGATTGTTTTTGCCTTGATGTTTTCTATGGTAGGTTCAAAAGTCTCTGTGATCTCTTTCACCTCACGTCCTTTATAGTCTTTTGTCAATGCCGCGATATCAGGGGTTTCCGCGACTTTTGTGCGGTCCGGAGCTTTGTCAGGAACAAACATGCCCCAGGTTCTGTTGCTTTGTTTGTAATATTTCGCAGCCACGTCCTGTACATCTTTGAGCTTCAGGTTTTCTATTCGGTCACGGTTGATAAACCAAAGCTTATAACTACCGGCACCGATCATCTCTGTCAGATTGATGGCGAAGGAGATTGTGTTGTTATAGGTATTCTCCAGGCGCTTGGTCAGGGCGTTTTTTGCGCGGTTCAGGTCTTCCTCTGTCAGTTTCAGATTCTGTACCTCGTCCATTGATTTAAGGAATGTAGTTCTTGCTTCTTCCACACTTTGGTCTTTGGGTACCTCGGCATTGAAGAAGGTGAAACCGGGGTCATGTAATGGAAGGGTGTAGCCATAGACCTTTGTCGCCTTCTTCGACTCTACCAGCGCTTTATACAACACACCTGAGGGCTCGTTGGTAAGGATTTCGATCAGGGCGCTGTTGGCTGCGTAGTCTTTGTCTGCAAAGCTCGGTGTATGGTAGCCCATGGCGACATACTGAATATCACCATTGCGGCGTAGCTGAACCATTCTTTCGCCATCCTGCGTTGGCTCTACAGTATAGGTAGGTTGCAGCTTGCGTGCAGGTTTCGGTATGCTTCCAAAGTATTCACCGATCCAGTTGAGTGTTTTGTTCACGTCAAATTTTCCGGCAACGATAAGTGTTGCATTATCGGGCTGATAAAAATTCCGGTAAAATGCGTGCAGGTTTTCAATGGGCACCCGCTCAATATCTTCTTTACTGCCGATAGTCGATTTCCCGTAATTATGCCATAGGTACATTGTCGAGAGGATACGCTCTTCCAGAATACTGCCAGGATAGTTCTCGCCAGCTTCAAATTCGTTGCGCACAACGGAGAATTCTGTCTCCAGATCTTCTTTAAGAATCAGAGAGTTCACCATTCGGTCTGCCTCCATGTCCAAAGCCCATTTAAGGTTCTCATCCGAAGCGGGAAGTATCTCATAGTAATTTGTCCTGTCGTACCAGGTAGTTCCGTTGGCCTGTGCACCTTTATCTGCAATGGCTTTCTTGATGTCCTTGATTCTTTTGGTGCCCTTGAAGAGCATGTGTTCCAGCAGGTGGGCCATTCCGGTTTCACCATAGCCTTCATGCCTGGAACCAACGTAGTAAACGATGTTCACCAACACATTGTTCTGTGTAGCATCGGGTATCAGTAATACCTGCATCCCATTGTCGAGTTTGTACTCCGTGACATTCTCCACTTTAGTGACATAGGTTGGTGCATTCGCGCTTTGCGCATCCGCACTCGGCGAGGGCAGCATGAGCGCAAAACACAGAATAATTGATAAGACCTTTTTCATGAGCAAGTTTGATTTGAGAATTCAAATTTAGGAATACTATAATTTATGACGCTATCAATTGGCATCTTCTTTTTGCAGGTAGTGAAAAATAATGTGTTATGGCAAACTCAAACAGGAATCGTAACAGCCAGAAGTGTCAGGAAAAGGTAAGCAGGACCGGCAGCCAAAGCGAGAACAGGGGTAATGGAAAGCTGCCGGACAATCGTGGGAACAAGGACGAAAGGCTGAGCACCTCAGGCGATACTTCTAATCCGAAATACTCAAAAACGAGTGTTCGTAAGGAGGATAAGGAACGCAGAGAAAACAGCGATCATTCTCGCTGATATTGAGTCTTTCTTAACGACGGCCCCAAAAGGGCTGCACAAACCAGACAGAGCCGCTCTCATTGGTTGAGGCGGCTCTGTTCTTCAAAATTGCCTAGTTTTAAAGCCCGTTCACGATAATCGATAAGAAATATGAGGAAGCTACTGGTACCAACTGATTTTTCTGATACTGCCGGAAAAGCACTGCAATATGCTGCTGAAATTGCTCAGCGATCCGGCGCCAGGATTTACCTGCTCCATATCTCTTCTCCGGTTGAAAGCCCGTTCATAGACGCAGGTCTTCGGGAACAAACCAATTCTGAGGAAGGAGAAAAGATAAAAAGTAGTCTTGCGAAACTTCGCGAACAGATACTAAAAGATTTTCCTAAGGTTGAAATACAGACGGTACGGAGGCCCAACCCCCTGGTTGACGGTATTCTGGATTTTGCTACTGAAGAAGCTGTCGACCTGATCATTATGGGTACACAGGGAGCAACAGGGCTCCGTAAAATCATTATCGGTAGTAATGCGGTGGAGGTTTTGGAGGAAACGCCGATACCGCTGCTGCTGGTGCCGGAAAAATGTGAATGTGTTCTGCCCTCACGAATTGTTCTGGCTGCTAACTATGAAACCGATGATCTGGATGCCCTCCGGTTTATCAAACAGATTGCTGATTTATTCCAGTCAGAGGTGCAGCTTGTGAACCTGCTGGAAGCAGAAAATGCAAACGTTGGTGCTGAGGAATCTGAATTTAAAAATTATGTTTCAGGTTTGGAGGAAAAGACCGGATTGGCCAATTTGAAGACTACTCAGATTACATGTCAATCGGTAAATGAAACATTTGCCTGTCTCGATAGTCAGGTGCCCTATGATCTGCTGGTTATGGTTCGTCGAAGGAGAGGTGCTCTGCAGTCTTTTTTTACAGGGAGCGCAACAGAAAGAATGGCTTTCATTACCACACTTCCTATGTTGATTTTTCCTGCGGATGAGTAGTCAGTTAAAGGTCGTATTGCGGGTAGGGGGATAGGAGCTGATTTTCTATAAAAATCGAATCCTCGTAACTTAGCCCTGATCCTCAATCAATCTCCATGAAATCTAAGATACTTCTCGTTGAAGACGAGCGTAAGCTCGCGGATACATTGAAAGCCGGGCTACAGGAACATGACTTCGAGGTTATGTTGGCCTACAACGGAGAAGAAGGTAAAGCCTTATTCTTCTCGAAACCGTTTGACCTCATTATACTGGATATCAACCTGCCGTTCATCAACGGATATGAACTCTGTAAGATCATCCGGGAAAAAGATCAGATGGTGCCGATTATTCTGCTCACTGCCCTGAACTTCACAGAAAATAAGGTGGAAGGGTTTGAGCTGGGAGCGGACGATTATATTGCCAAGCCCTTCGATTTTACGGAATTGCTCGCTCGAGTCAGAGCCATCCTGCGCAGAGCAGATCTCACTAAGTCCGCCACGGATGAAGAAGCAGTCCTGGGCGTAGCAGACCTCGAGCTCGACTTGCATCGCAAAGAAGCCAAAAGGAGTGGCAACAAGATTACACTGACCGCAAAAGAATTTCAACTATTGGAATTTTTTATGCGGAACAAGAATAAAGTGGTTTCACGTGAAGATATTTCCCGGAATGTATGGGAGACAGAATTCGACCCTCAGACCAATGTGATTGACGTGTATGTAAACTTCCTTCGGAAGAAACTGGACAAGGGATATACGCCTAAACTGATCCATACGCATGTCGGACTTGGTTATATCCTCAAAGATGAAAAGGGATAATGCAGATCAGGTATAGGATTACGATTGTATATACGTTCACGGTAACAATTGTTCTGCTATTACTCTGCGCAGCTATCTACTATTTCTCTTACCAGAACAGAACCCAGCAGTTTTACGAACGGCTTGAACTCAGGGCCATCAGCACAGCAGACCTTCTCTGGAAATACGATGTGGGTGAGCGACTGGTCAAGGAGATCAATCTTGCCTCCCCTGGTGCGCTGATCGAGAAATCAGTGATAGTTTACGATTCCAGCTACAGAAAGATATTCTCCTATTCTGATCCAGGTGTTGACTCCTTTGAAATCGATGATGAACTGCTGAAACGAACCGCAACCCAGGAACGTGTTACGTTCAGGATCGGTCGTCGTAATTCGGTCATCATCCCCTATCGCAACGAAGGACGCTTTCTTATCGTTGTGGCAGCAGCATATGACGAAGACAAGGCAGAGTGGTTACCAAAAATGCTAACGATTCTCGTTGTGAGTTTCATCGCCGCCGTTTCTATCGTTGTGATCATCGGATACCTCTTTTCTTTGCGTCTGGTACGATCTATCAGTAGTTTGACCAACAGGATCAACCAGATATCATCTGCGAAGTTTTCTGAAAGATTGGAAGCCGGAGAGGAACGCGACGAACTACAGCAACTGGCGGGCACTATCAATAATCTGCTGGATCGTCTGCAATCGTCTTTCGAAACCCAACGGCGTTTCATTGATAATGCTTCCCATGAACTGTCGACTCCCCTTGCTTCCATCGGCAGCCAATTAGACGTAGTCCTGCAACGGGAACGCGATCTGTACGAGTATAAAAGGGTGATCAGCTCGGTGAATGATGATGTCAAGCGTCTGGGCTTTCTTGTCAAAAGCCTGCTGGAAATTGCAAAGCTCAGCGGCTCCGCAAAAGGTATCGAGCTCGTCGAGCTCCGTATTGATGAGATCCTGATGCGATTACCGTCGGAAATGAAGAAGATAGATTCAACTTATGAAGTGAAACTGGAGTTCCAGGATCTGCCGGACGAAGAGGAGGCGCTGACTCTGCACGGGAATGAGGAACTGCTGGTTTCTGCCTTCAAAAATATAGTTCATAATGCCTGTAAGTTCTCTCCGGATCATACGGCCATCGTGAGACTTAGTACCGACAAAGACCAACTAAACGTTGCCGTAGAAGATCATGGTCCCGGTATCTCTGCCGAAGAGTTTAAAAGTGTGTTCCAACCATTTTTTAGAAGTGAAAGGACTAGTATTATCAGTGGTTCAGGTCTCGGGCTGCCTCTGGCTCAGCAGATCATTCGTCTTTATGGCGGACAAATTGAGGTTTTTTCTGAAAAAGGGAAGGGGACGACTTTTACAATTACGTTGAGCAATACGAAGCCGGACTTTGAATCAACTCGCACAGTTTAGTCACGGCGCCAATGACTCTTATAACCGAATGCTCTTTTGTTATCGGTGAACTTCAGATTGTCTAATTGTATGAGATATAACTTCCCGGGCACCGCCATGGCAAATGGAAAGGCCAGATAATAGGTAGCGGCCGCTTTCATGCTTCCTCCTATGCTATCGTCAAGAAGTGTGCCCTCAAACTGAATGCCCTGTATATTAGCGAGAACGATCTGCTCAGGGATGATAGTGCCCGCCACATTTCGGTTTTTTCCCAGGGTACTCTCGTGCCTCGTGCCACTGGACGATTTGAAAATCAGAAGGCCTTCCTCCTTCCGGAAAGCATAGTAACAATTGAAGCACCAGGGGAGATTATCCTCGCAGCAGCACACCGTGGCCACTTTTACACTGTTGATGAACAGAACCATTTCATCTGGTATGGACGTCTGCATACTTTGTCCTGCGTTTTTTTCTTAATAAATGTAGCAAGAAGAAAAGCAATGACAATGGTAAAACCCACGAAATTGTCCGGGTGATCAGATGAAACCAGGAGGTGAAATACGCGAAATGCTCATTGGGCACTCCGTAGTCTATTTTTGAAAAGTACCGCCTTATGGGCTCTGCGCCGAATCGGTGCTGGTAAGCGGTTTCGATTTCCCCGTTTTGTATCAGTAGCTCCAGGGATTTTCGTCCTTCCGGAAACCGGGGTTCGAATGTCGGATCGAAATAAAACCATTTTCCATCCAGGTTGGCTTCCAGGGCAAAATGACTCCGCAGTCGGATCGCACGGTAGTTAATGCCTATTGCTTTCATGGCTGCGCAGAAAACAATGGATTGCTGGCTGCACGCGGCTGTAGGATGTCTGAGGATATCGCCGGGGATGACTATCGCTGAAAGATCAGACCATACCATGCTTCCGGCAAGAAAGGCCAGCCAGTTTTCTTTGGCGGTGTAGTGACAGTAAGAGTGTACAAACCGCCACTGAATCAAACTGTCTACCCCATCTGCATACCGCAAACTTTGTCGGTTCTCTTTTCCGTAAAGCCGGTCTGTCACTGCAATCAGTTCGTCAACGGATTGAATATTCACCACCAACGTTGAGTCAAATCGCTCCAGAGGGGAAGGGTGATCGGAGGCGGATGAATGGAACGACAGCAACAGGAATAAAAGTCCCTGCAGCAATAATAAACTAAGACGGGCGTTAATTATTCTATCAGGGATATGTGCCTGTAACATCTGGGCAAGCAAATGTGCCCGCTAAACTAATCAAATTTTAATTTGGTGGATGTTGAATAGGCTACGGATATAATCCGGCATTAGCGGTAGATTTCACATCGAGGGAGGTGGACTGCTTTTCAAAATGGTCGTCACTCATCCTGTTGGAAATAGCTGCAAATATCATCGCTGCTAAAAGTATACACCATGCTAAAGCTCTCATGTTAAGTCATTCTTTCTTGTACGTTATATGTAAAACAAAGAGCATGCCAGTGTTCGATGAAACGCTGCAGCAAGACAATTTGCTGACAATCAATCAGCTAAAACTTCTTTTATTTGCGTCGGATTTTTTATGACGAGATACCTGTTCGCTATATTCCTTGTATGCCTGTTTTCTGTTTCCGCGTTTCCCCGCACGATTGAGAGGCATGAACTTCAGCCGGTATTAGCTTTCGTTGATTCTCTGGGACCAATGCCGGGGTCTCCTCTGAAGGATATCGTGGCGGCATTTCGGGAGGCGAAGTTCAACGAAACAGAAACGGCCTATGGGCTCTATTGCTGGGTGGCACAGAATATTGAATTTGATTACAAAGCTGCAGCAGGAAAACGTAAAACCAGGTCAACAGCTTCAGCTACGATTATTGACAGGTCTGCCAAAGGAGAGGGTTATGCCAACCTTTACAAAGCATTGTGCGATCTGGCTCGGATTGAATGTGTGGTCATTCAGGGTTTTGCAAAGGCAACAGCGGATGGAATCGGAATTCTGGACGAACAGCAGCGTCATGCCTGGAATGCCATCCGAATGAGTGGCACCTGGTACTATGTGGACGCCGCCTGGGGAGCCGGATTTCCAGAGCCCCGGTTTAAAGGATTTACCAAAGAGTTTACTGATGTATGGTTCATGACCGACAGGGATCTTTTTAGCCTGAGCCATTATCCTGATGAAAAGCAATGGCATTTCGAATCAGAAACGGTAACCAGGTGGCAGTATTCCAATGCGCCCGTTATCTGCGCAGGCGCAGTTCTTTCAGAAGTGTTTCCCTTCGAAGAGACAAGGGGAAAGCTTCGCGGACGCAGGAATACCTGTAAACCGCTGAGCTTCGATGTGAGGAAACCGGAACTGATTAAAAGTGTTGGAGTGGCTATTGGTGAAGAGATCAAAGCTGCGGAATATTCTGTTTACGAGAACGATCTTCTCATCGAGGTGCCATTCGAAAAAGCCGGGGATTATACGGTGTCGATCTACATAAACAACAAACCCGCATTCAGGTTTAAAGCTTCAGTAGCGGATGCTTACAAGCGCTAAACGATGAGCGGATTCTTTATTTTCGCGAATATGGAACAGAATAACACAGGTGTCGGTTCGAGGGTGGAACATGCTCATTTTGGGAGAGGGATCATTGTTGAGGTGGGGTCGGAGTCCTTTACCATTTGGTTTAAAGGTACCAGCACCGTAAAGACTGTAAGTCGTGACTACGATGGGCTGCGGATTCTCGAACCAGTTAGTGTTTCAGAGTCCGGGAATGTTCCGCTGGCAGATGTAGAACAGGCACTGGAGAATATTCTGGACAGAAGATTGAATGAATTTCAATTAGTGCCAATGGGCAACAAATGGACCAACGGAACTCTGGTCCTGCAGCCTGGAGAAGCCGGGCTACAGTCAAAGGAACTGCCTATTGAGACTTTCTTTCACAAGATCGTAATGGTGCGTGACCGGCTGCGGGTGCTGGAACAAAAAATAAATGCCCATAAGACACTGACTGATTCCGAGAAAGTGGATCTTCAGCAGTATGTTACGGGCATTTATGGTTCGCTCACTACCTTTAATGTGCTGTTCAAAGAAACACATCACCAGTTTAAAGGTAGCTCGAAGGATTAACGGTCGAGCGACCGGAGCCACTCTATAACTTCTTCACGGGTCTTTCCGAGCTTTTGCTGCAGTCGACCATAAAGTTCATCGTCTTTACCCTCTTCATAGCGTAAGTCGTCATCAGTAAGATCACCATTGGCTTGTTTGATCTTACCTTTCCATTCATTCCATTTACCTTTTAATTCCAATCTGTCCATTGTTCTGGTTTTTTAAAGTGAGTATTTTATGCTCTGAAAAAAGAATAGTACATCTCTTCCCTCGGCTTTATCATGTGCAGGGCTTCCTGTTTCGCCTTTCCCATATTGTAGGCTTCCAGTAAAGCTTTTTCCAATTCAGCATACATGCCATGTCCTTTGGCCGGACAGGCTAACTTTGTAAAGGTCTCTTTCACCAACTGCTTCAATGTATCTTCGTTCATAACCTAACCTTTTCTGCTTGTGATAAAAGACCGTACCAGATAACCGCCCCTTCAGATTTCTTTATCAAAAAGAAACCGGCCTCCGCCGGTTCCATTTACTTGTCTTCGTCAATATCAGAAGGATGCATTGTCGGGTCATCGCTCTGATGGGGAGCCTGACCCTCCTCATGTGACCCGTGCTGGTGTTCAGGATTCCCCTTATTTACGCTGCCTTCCGCACGTTTTTCCTCACCTCTGTGGCTAACCTCACTCCTGTCTGTAGCCTGACGTCGTTGTGAGCGTGTAACATCGGTTTCCTTCTGAGGTTGCTGCTGCCCTTTGTCCTGATTTCTAATTGTTTCTGACATAGTATAGGTTTTCACTGTAGTGTCAAAAGACTATGCCATATAATAGAACAGGCCGCCTGTCGGCAGCCTGTCTATTATGTTTCCATTCCTGATTAAGGAGTTGGAGTCGTAGTTGTTCCGGTACCCATGGTGTCAGTGCCCATATCTGTAGTTCCCATAGTGTCCATCGTGGTTCCCATGTCGGTAGTACCAGTTCCGCCAGTACCTTCCATAGTACCATAGGTAGACATAGTATCGGTAGTTGTAGCTGTATCTTCTGTAGTAGTATCACCACAGGAAACAACGAACATACCCAGTGTCAGTGCTAATAATCCAAACTTCAGTGTTTTCATAATAGTTGTTTTTATCGCTTTTCTGTTTATACCTAAAAAGGATACCTGTAACCCATGAATAATGCATTTTTCTTATAGTTTTTTTACTGTTTTGGGTTATTGCTTTGAAAGCAGGAGATAAGCTATTGTCAAAAATGATTATTTGTTTGGGGCGTTTCCGCCAGCAGATTCGTCATTACCAGATGAAGCCACCTTGTCCCCGTCACCGCCGGTGGCCCGATGGTCCGTCTGGAGATCCTCCCCCGCATACTTTCCTCCCTTATTTGTTGCTGCACTGAAGGCTGATGTTACTCCTTCCTTCTTTATCTCATTCCTTGTATTTTCCGGACGCGCCGGTACTTTCTTCTCAGATTTCATAGAGTTCGTTTAGAATCAGGACATAATAATTGTTCCGATCCTGCCCGAATTGCCGAAAGTCAGCATACTCTTCCATGGTAGCGCTCCTCCCCGGTTCGATTATTTTGCTAAATTCGCACGGCATTTAATAAACAAACAAATTTTTAGCAATGGCATTTGATCTTGATCTAATCCAGCAGGTCTATAGCGAATTACCGGGTAAGGTAGACGAAGCCCGGAAACTCATCGGACGTCCACTCACTCAGGCAGAGAAAATTCTCTATGCGCACACTTTCGAAACGCCAGGTAAGGCCTATGAAAGAGGACGCGACTATGTCAACTTCTCACCAGACCGGGTGGCTATGCAGGATGCGACGGCTCAGATGGCCTTGCTGCAATTCATGACTTGCGGTCGCGATAAAGTGGCTGTACCAAGTTCCGTACACTGCGACCACCTGATTCAGGCAAAGGTCGGTGCAGTAGAAGATCTGGCCACAGCAAACGAAGTGAACAAAGAGGTCTACGACTTTCTGGCCTCCATATCAAATAAGTATGGTATCGGTTTCTGGAAACCAGGCGCGGGTATTATTCACCAGGTAGTGCTGGAGAATTACGCGTTCCCTGGTGGTATGATGATCGGTACAGATAGTCACACGCCAAACGCAGGTGGACTGGGAATGATCGCTATCGGAGTAGGTGGCGCGGATGCGGTCGACGTAATGGCGGGACTTCCCTGGGAACTGAAAATGCCAAAACTGATCGGTGTTAAATTAACCGGCCGCATGAATGGATGGACTTCCGCCAAGGACGTGATCCTGAAAGTTGCGGGTATTCTCACCGTAAAAGGGGGAACAGGTGCGATCGTAGAGTATTTCGGTCCTGGTGCTGAAACACTAAGCTGTACCGGAAAGGCTACAATCTGCAACATGGGGGCTGAGATCGGTGCTACCTGCTCACTCTTCGCCTACGACGACAAAATGTCTGATTACCTGAAAAGCACAAACAGGGAAGAGATCGCTATCCTGGCTGAAAAGATTAAAGATTATCTGCGTTCTGACTTTGAGGTTTATCAAAATCCCGAGATTTTCTACGACCAGGTAATAGAAATTAACCTGGATACCCTTGAACCCCATCTTAATGGTCCTTTCACACCAGATCTGGCAACGCCGGTTTCCCAGATGGGCGAGGCCCTGAAACAACACGATTGGCCCGCAACCGTTGAGGTAGCCCTGATCGGTTCCTGCACGAATTCTTCTTATGAAGATATGGCCCGCTCTGCCGCCATCGCTAAGGATGCACTTTCCAAAGGTCTGAAAGCTAAAAGCGAATTCACCATCACTCCTGGTTCTGAAATGGTGCGTTATACGATCGAGCGCGATGGTATTCTCGATACTTTCGACAAGATGGGTGGAGTAGTGCTCGCCAACGCCTGCGGTCCCTGTATCGGACAGTGGGCACGTCATATCGACGATCCAACCCGGAAAAATACTATCGTAACTTCTTTCAACCGCAACTTCGCGAAAAGAAATGACGGACTCGCCTCTACTCACGCTTTCGTCGCTTCACCTGAACTGGTGACAGCTCTGGCAATAGCTGGTCGGCTGGATTTTAATCCGGTTACCGACAAGCTGATCAATGAGAATGGTGAGGAAGTTATGCTGGAAGAACCAAAAGGTTATGAATTACCTCCTGCCGGTTTCTCGGTTAAGGATGCCGGATATCAGGCACCTGCAGTCGATGGCTCCAAGGTAGAAGTAGTAGTCAGCCCAACCAGCGACCGTCTTCAGCTCCTCGAACCGTTCACCGCCTGGGAAGGAACCGATCTCAAAGGCATGAAGCTCCTGATCAAAGCATTCGGAAAATGTACCACAGATCATATCTCCATGGCTGGCCCCTGGCTTAAATATCGCGGGCATCTGGATAATATCTCCAACAATATGCTCATCGGAGCTATCAATGCCTACAACATGGACACGAACAATGTGAAGAACCAGTTGACAGGTGCGTTTGGCGAAGTTCCTCAGGTGGCCCGTGCTTACAAGGCGCAGGGCATCGGCAGCGTCGTAGTTGGTGATGAAAACTATGGAGAAGGTAGCTCACGCGAGCACGCAGCAATGGAACCACGTCACCTCGGCGTTCGTGCAATCGTTGTAAAAAGCTTTGCCCGTATACACGAAACCAACCTGAAAAAGCAGGGTATGCTGGCGTTGACTTTCGTGAACAAGGAAGACTATGACAAGATCCTGGAAGATGATACTATCGATATCATCGGTCTGAAAGACTTCGCACCCGGACAACCCCTTCTGATGGTCGTTCATCATGCGGACGGTACTTCTCACGAGATCTCGCTGAACCATACCTATAACAGTCAGCAGATCGATTGGTTCCGCGCTGGTGGTGCACTCAATGTCATCCGTCAGCAGTTTGAGGCCAATGCCGATGCAATCGCCTAAGTCGAAAAATTTTCAGGTATATATTAAAAGGCTGTCGAAAGGCAGCCTTTTCTATTGCTCTCAACTTACTTGCTTTAACACTATATTAGAATCAAATTATTTGCATATTTTAGAGTGGCAGCAATATCTTTGTGTCAATTACAGAACATCAGGTTCTGCTTAATGCAAATGCCCCGGATATCTATGTACAGACGAATAGCGGAAATGAAGGATTTTATTGAGTGGAAAGCTTTTGGCGTCTGCTCTGCAATCGGTGACCGTATAGGTGTGGCCTCGAGCAAAATCCGCCTGTGGTTTATTTATATTTCCTTCCTGACATTGGGGTCCCCAATCATTGTCTATATGGTGCTGGCTTTCTGGATGAACCTGAAACGCTACATCTGGATGAGTAAAAGAAATCCGCTGCGGTGGCTCTGACGGTATCTTACCGACCTATCACTATCGTCTTCAGTAGTTTTTTGTCTTCCGCACCGTAGAATCGAATGTCCCGCAAATGCAGATATTTAGGGATAGCAGCCACTGCAATCGGATGATGGTCATAAGTGAGTTTATGTCTTTCCGTTCGGATATGGCAATACACTTCAATGCTTTCCCCAGCCTTCATGGCCTGCTCTTCAAAGGATAGATAAGCCTGCTTTGGGCCAGGCTCCATCGCTATTACCAGTACATGCTCAAACTCAAAATTGGGATAATCCTCCTTTTCGGTAAAGGTTCCAAACAACCTCTGAAATTGCCTTTCGTCACTGATAACCAGAAAATTGATTCCCTTTTGAAACGTATGGTTACCGACGATATAGTAGCCTTCCATGGGTCTCAGTTTAAAGGCCAGGGGCTGACAAAAAGCTCCTGCTCCCCAAAATATCAGCATAAGGAAGAACAGGAGCCGTGAATACATGAGGTGAAAAGTTAATCTGCTACAAGATAATTACACATTTTGTAAAGTGCACGGGCACCCACTATACTGTCAATATTATCTGTGCCGCTTTGTCCGCTGCTCACTTCGTTCAGATCAAAGCCTATCAGCTTCCTGCCGCTACTCCTCAAAACCTTAAACAGGTAAAAAACCTGCTCCAGCTCAAAACCTCCTGGTACGGGCGTGCCGGTATTCGGGCATAACTTCGGATCAAGCCCGTCAATATCAAAACTGATATATACCTGACCCGGTAATTGACGGACGATCTCTTCGCATATTAGCTTCCAGCTGTCCCCTTCAAACTGGCGCTCCTTTATTTTCTGGTCAAACCAGGTAACAACCCGATCGCCTTGCTGTTCCATGTATTCCAATTCCTCGTCGCAGTAATCCCTGATACCAACCTGAACCAGCTTCTCTACCTGCGGAACTTCCTCAAGGATATTATACATGATCGAAGCATGAGAATAGGTGAAGCCCTCGTACGCCTTTCTCAGATCAGCATGGGCGTCAATCTGGAGAATACCGAAACTTGGGTATTGTTCCGACAGGGCTTTCACAAATCCCAGCGGTGTACTATGATCTCCTCCCAGAAGAGCCACCTTCCTGCCTTTCAAAAGCTGAGCTTTGGCGGATTCATACACCCATTTGTTTAACATGCGACTCCCTTCATTAACTTCCTCCAGCTTCTCGGAAAGCTGCTCGTTTTCTTCAACGACTCCACCGTCGATCAGGTGAGATATGATCAGTTCGGCACACTGCCTCAGGTAATCGCTTTTCTTTTTAATGCTTTTTTCAACCGGGGTCATGTAAAATCCCCTCTTCCAGCCTCCGGGTACATCAGGATCATAAAGATCTACCTGCATAGAAGCATCAAATACATCCTCCGGGCCACGCGATGTGCCTCCGCGATAGGAGGTAGTTACCTCCCAGGGCACAGGTATCAGCACCAGCTCCGCATCCGCCTCCCGGAATGGAAGCCCGAATATGTTATTTGATTTAAGTCCTACTGAATTTGGATCAAATCCAGACAAATCCATTGCCATGCTTGCAAATTTTAACTTTGGCGAAAATAAACTAAAACGGAACAAAGCGCTTTATGGTTTACCTTTGCCAAAAGGGTCGGATGATGCGTCCCTGCCTCTAAAACATTACTACTGATATGAAGAAAACACACATAGTGCTGCTGGTTCTGGTTGCAGCTACTGTATGCATTATCGTAAGTATGTTCGGAGACTTCAGCACCTATGAAACGTTCAAGTCTGCAGCCCGCGAACCAGGAAAGCAATACCATGTCATCGGATTCCTGGAAAAAGACAAGGAAATGAACTACGACCCAAAGATCGATCCGAATCATTTCAGTTTCTGGGTGAAGGACAAAGCGGGTAACGTCAATCAGGTAATTTTCAGTGGAGCAAAGCCTACAGATATCGAAAGAAGTGAACAAATCGTCATGACTGGTTATATGGAGGGGAATACTTTCCGTTGTAACAAGATTCAGATGAAATGTCCATCCAAGTACAAGAATGACCAGGTGGCCATCGGTAACGCTGGCTAGTATATCATCACACCACAACCAGTATAAATTGGATACAAATTACATTGGGGAAACACTTTGGCCCGGGCAACTGGGTCATTTTTTTGTGATCCTTTCCTTCGTCGCTGCCTTGTTCAGCGCCTTCAGCTATTATCGGTCTGCATCTACTGAACTGAAAGACCTGGCTGGCAGCCGCTCCTGGCTCAGCCTCGGTCGTTCCAGTTTCATCGTCCACGCGATTTCAGTCTTAGGGATATTCTTTGCCCTCTACTATATCATCGCTCATCACCTCTTTGAATATCACTATGCCTGGCAGCACTCCTCCCGGGCACTCCCCATGCAGTACCTGCTTTCCTGCTTCTGGGAAGGTCAGGAGGGAAGTTTTATGCTCTGGTCGTTCTGGCATGCCGTTCTGGGCCTCGTGGTCATGGGGACCGGCAGGGCGCTTGAAAGCCGCGTAATGGTCGTTGTCTCCCTCGTACAGGTGCTCCTGGCCAGCATGATCCTTGGCTTTCATATCGGTCCGGATATCAAGATCGGGAGCTCCCCATTCCTGCTTCTGAGGGACGCCATGGATGCACCCATCTTTAAACAGGCCAATTACCTGAGTTTCATTACGGATGGAAATGGGCTCAACCCCCTTCTCCAGAACTACTGGATGGTGATTCACCCTCCTATTCTGTTCCTCGGCTTTAGTGCTACCCTGATTCCTTTCGCCTATTGCATCGCTGCATTATGGAAAGGTGATTACCAGTTGTGGCTGAAACCCACGCGTGTTTGGTCCTTGTTCGCAGCCGCAGCGCTGGGAGCAGGTATTATGCTGGGTGGAGCCTGGGCTTATGAATCACTCACCTTCGGAGGCTACTGGGCCTGGGATCCCGTTGAGAATGCCTCACTGGTGCCCTGGCTTACTTTAATAGCAGGTCTTCATACGCTGATTATCTTCAATGCAACCAAACGCTCCCTTCCGATCACATTTATTCTTCTGACAGCCACCTACGTACTCATCTGGTATTCTACTTTCCTGACTCGAACAGGGGTCTTGGGGGATACCTCCGTACATTCTTTCACCGGTGAGGGCAAGTCGCTCTACTGGCACCTGCTTTTGGTGCTGGGACTCCTCATCCTTTCCAGCCTGGTGCTGATCGCCCGACGGTGGAAAACAATGCCCCGCGTCAGAGGAGAGGAAGCGGTCAGCTCCAGGGAGTTCTGGATGTTTATCGGCTCCTTTGTCCTGCTGCTTTCCGCAGTTCAGATCAGTATCAGTACTTCCATTCCTGTCTGGGCACCGCTGGCGAAGGCTATAACCGGAAAAGATATCGCTCCTCCAGTTGATCCCGTTCAGCATTATAACAGTATTCAGATATGGGTGGCCATTATCATTGGTATTCTCTCTGCATCGATCCTCTACCTGAAGTTCAGGCAAACAGATATGGCCAAACCAGGGAAACGTATCCTGCTAACGGCTCTGGCTTCCCTCGTAATCACCATTATTATTGCCTTTGCCCGGCAGATCAATGTAGCCCAGTATATACTTTTCCTGTTCGCCTCAGTATTCACAATAGTGGCAATGCTCTACTATATGTTTGGCATACAAAAGCAACTAAAGAAAATGGGCGCCGGTATCAGCCACCTCGGCTTTGGACTGATGTTGCTGGGTATCCTGCTTTCTTCTTTCGGTAAGGAAGTCATTTCGTTCAATACGCTGGGCGTGATGATGGATTTCGGCAGGGAAACTGTTGAAGAAAATGTGAAAGAGAGCCGGGAGAATGTGCTGCTTTTCAGGAACACCCCCGTAGCCATGGGCGATTATATCGTCACTTATAAAGGTGATTCGGTATCAACAACCGACCCCCGGACGTTCTATAAGGTACACTATGAAAGGCGGGATTCAGCTTCAAACGAACTGCTCGAGTCTTTCACTTTGTATCCTGATGCCTTCGTAAATCCTAAAGGACAGGAAGGGCTCATCGCTAACCCAGCCTCCAAACATTATCTACATAAGGACATATTCACTTATGTAACACAAGTGCTTGACCCTACAAAGCGCACCGATACAGATGCCTATAAAAGCTACAAGCTTAAGAAGGGCGATAGTGTCTATTTCAATAACGGCTACCTGGTCTTCGACGATTTCGAAGATGCCAATTATTCTGAATCCTCGGGTGAGCTTTCTGTAAAAGCCCGACTGTCTGTCTACGATCTCAAAGGTAAGATCGGTGATATGCGTCCTGTATACGAGATTCACGAAGGCTCCTTCCAGGATCATAAGGATGATACGCTCAAGGAAATGGGACTCTATGCCCGATTTTCAAAGGTGCTGCCGGAAGAGCAGTCTATCGAATTGATGCTAAAGCAGACCGATCCTAAAGACGATTATATCGTTCTGAAAGCATTGGTTTTCCCATTCATCAATGTGCTTTGGCTGGGACTGGTGGTCATGGTTTTCGGGTTCTTTATCAGCATGTGGAACAGGATCACGAAAAAGGACAAATCTCCTGCAGCAGCCAGACCGGTACCCACCCGCGATTCGGTACTGCAATAGGGTATTGGAACCTTATTCTGCGACACCCTGGGCTCTAAAGCCAGGGTGTTTTGTTTTGTCAGAGGCACGAATTTGATAGATCTGGTCGTTGCCAAAATCTTAGTTTATGCAATGCGCCCGTTTTCTACTCATTCTTTCGTTCTGTTCTCTGGTTTCCACTAGCCTCCAGGCTCAGGACGCTGATAGGAAGTCTTCAAAGAAATTGTCCGAAAGGGCTCAGGAATCACTGGAGATCAAATCTGTAGAATCTCATGAAGCCCATTCAGCGCTCCCAGTTCCTAAATGGTCTCTGGCTCAGGGATACATGAACGACCGGCCGGTGTACTTTCCAGATTATTACTTGTTCTATACCCCAAGAAGAGGATATATCTTTTGGTCAGACGGCGGCTGGCAATCATCTGCAACGCTTCCGGATCATCTTAAAAAGGCTAACCTGAAAAGTGGGAGGGCAAGGATCCTCGACGCCTCACCGGAAAATGAGAATCCGGAAAAACGGTTTAAACAGTTTCGGAAAGACTTCCCCGCACAGGTTCTGGCGGAAGCGGTAATCGTTCCTGAAGATTAAAGTCGCGTCAGTTTAAAGCCATAATCCGGTGCCTCAGGAGCACTGGTTTGTGTTACCGGCCTCATGGCAGGAATAGTTATGCGGGCTATCCCGTCACTACCCACCTCAATCTGCCGCGACCAGCCAGGAATGATGCCGCCATATTCCAGCCCCTTCTGCCTGGGTTCTATATCATATTTAGGGTAGGCACTGTAGAAATCAATCTTGTATCTCCCAGGTTCCAACTGGTGGATTTCCATCGATTCACCCTCCAGAACAGGGACATTCCGCTCGTCTTTCGGAAGATCGGTAATGAACGCAACATCCTCAGGGTCTCCACCAGCATGATGGGGCAGGGTATACCAGTTGTTGCCCTTGTTCCTGACCCAGCCAATAACTCGGGTCGCAGTTTTCAATGCAAAGACTTCCAGCAAAGAATCATTGGTCGTGGACACACCTCGGGGTATATAGTCGGGGTTAGCCCTCACATCCCCGTTTTGAACCCGCTTAATACAGGAACAGGGATCATTCAGGGTGTCGATAGCTTTTGAAGCATCCGTTTTATACCAGATCCAGTCCTTAGGGCCCCTTCCACGGCAAGGATTCGCAATCGGAACAGGCTGATCATTAAAGATCGTTTCACCTTCAAGAAAAATTTGCAGGGGTCGGTAGTACTGGTACTGACCACCCCAGCACTCCCGGCCAGGATGAATGATCTGGTCCACAGATGTCCAGTACAACGCAGGACCAGCGGCGCCGTTAAAAGTAGTAGCCCAAAGTGCATTATGCCAATCGACGATATTGAAATGGGCATCATCAGCAAAATTGCCATGTCCAATCCAGGCTCCCCCAAGATTCAGTCCCGCTTCTCCAAGCATGAACGGCTTTTCCGGATACTGAAGCCGGTTGATCTGTCCTCCATAATGAAACTGGAAATTCCGGTTATAATCGCCGGAATAATGGTGGTCATTTATTATGTCAGCTTCGGGGATACCAAAAACACTATAATGGTCAGGTGTCCGGTATCTTCCGGATGCGTTGTTTCTTGTCGATACCACGAATAGCCTCGTGCTGTCCAGTCGTTTCCCGAATTGCATGACATCCCGAAACCAATCAATAATCCTGGGGTGCTGTTTGCCATGCCAGAAGTTAGGTTCGCCTCCATACCCGTCTACCTCCTGCATCGGCTCCATCGCAAACAGGTAAGGACTATATCCCCACCGGGCTTCAATGTACCGCATCCTTTGTTTGAAGTACCGTATGGTTTTCCTGTGCCTGAAAAACTGATGCTTCTTTCGGAGAAACCCGCCTTTATTGGCTTTTCGGTTGTAAGGGTGTCCTTCCCACCATTCCGACTTGTGAATCTCATCCTGTGTCATCAGCACCAGTTGTATATACACCTGATGGGCCTCCGCGCTCCGGAATACAGAATCAAGGTCGGCTGCCTGAAATTGTCGGGTTTCATAGACACCCGGTCCATCACCCTGAGCGTGAGCGCCCCATTCGATACTGAAGTTCTCAGGACTCATCATGATGCGAATCAGGTTGCCGCCATATTGCCCCATGCGCTGCATCATCGCAGTAGTCATGCTCATCGCAACCCGGTTGTAAACGGTGTCTTCGTATTTATACTTCACCGAATTAATACCGAGCGGAATAAAGGGTTCCTCAGGCCGTTCCCTGTAAGATAGGTAACGCTTGCCAGGTGCTACGCGTACGGGTCCCCTGTGTGTCGAAGGTGTTACCACAAACTGAAGCTCACGGGATATAGCTGTCCTGCGCTTTTTCTTCGCATAGATCCTGCAGGTCCATCTCCCCTCTGCAGGTGGCGCGAATCTGATCCTCCAGGGAAAGGGGTTCTCCACTCTTTTTAGATAGGCCTCCGGGTCTCCGGGGTGTAGTCGCTCTGTCGTATCCCTCCACCCCCTGCACGTGTCCGTGCCACTCAGAACTACGGTGTTCTCACAATTGTTGCAACGATGGAGTGCTACATACCAAAACGCATCCCTCCGGATCTGCTGGCCGCCCGGCCCGGTAAATATGCCATATAGCTCAACGTCCTCCGCATCATATACGTTCAATCTTTTTGAGGGCATGAAGTCGGAACTGGAGATCCCGATTTCCACTAGTTCATATCGACCAACGGTTTCATTCGAAATGATGGTTACACTGTCGATCAGTGCAGCGTTGAGGACGAATGGTAGCAGGAGGAAAAGGATCAAAAAACGGACGGTCATGTCAGGTTTTATTTTTTGACTGAACACTAATCGATAAAAATATCTTTCTGAAGGGGGCTGCCTGGATTATAGGCATACTGGTCGAACGATGTGATCCCTGCCGTTTTAAGTACTGCTTCGTCCACGAAAAGCTGACCTGTGCAGGTTCGGGGATCCTGCTTCAGGATCTGGTAGGCAGCCTCAGCTACTATTTCAGGTTTTCGGCTTCTGTTCATCAGCTCCTCTCCGCCTAAAAGGTTTTTGACGGCGGCGGTAGCTATTGTAGTTGCAGGCCAGAGGGCATTCGCTGCGATGCCGGCTGATGCGAGTTCTTCTGCCCATCCCAGTGTTAACAGGCTCATGCTGTATTTGCTCAGTGTATAGGCTGGATGAGCGCCCGTCCATGCTGGATTGAGGTTTAATGGCGGCGAAAGGGTCAGGATATGTGCATGTTCAGATTTTTTTAGAAAGGGTATGCAGTGCCGGGTAACCAGAAAACACCCACGAACATTGACATCGTGCATCAGGTCAAATCGTTTGGTGTCTGTCTGTTCTGTACCACTAAGGTTGATGGCACTGGCGTTATTAATAACGAAGTCTATCCCCCCGAATATGCTATGTGCCTTTACCACCGCCTGGAGGATCTGTTCTTCGTCTCGGATGTCACATACCACGGGAAGGGCCTTGCCACCAACGGCATCAATTTCCTCCGCCGCCGTGTAGATGGTACCCCCGAGTCTGGGGTCTTCCTTAACTGATTTAGCCGCAATTACGATATGAGCACCCTCTTGCGCCAGCCGCAGTGCGATGGCTTTCCCTATCCCTCTGCTGGCCCCGGTGATAAATGCTGTTTTGCCGTTAAACTTCATAGCGATTCAATTCTGCTATGAAGTTAACAGGTTCCGTCCTAAACAGCCCCGGTTACAGCGGCCTTTCTAATAGGTAATGCCAAGCACGTCTCTCATATCAAAATTGCCTTTTCGATGGGCGACAAAGGCTGCAGCAAGTACGGCACCTCTCGCAAATCCTTCGCGGGTATGGGCAGTATGGATGATTTCAATATCGTCAATGGCCGAGGTGTAACGGACATGGTGCGTTCCTGGAACCTGATCAATTCTCTTCGCCACAATAGGAATTTGGCTTCCATCGGTTGCGCCGTTCAGTGACCACTGTTCCTTCCGCTCCATCTTTCCGATGATCTGCTCTGCAAGTGTGATGGCGGTGCCGCTGGGTGCATCTTTCTTCTGGGTGTGATGAACTTCCTCCAGTTTCACTTCATATGCTGGCTGATTGTTCATCATACCGGCGAGAAAGGTATTGACCGCAAAAAAGAGATTGACACCTACGCTGAAGTTGGAGGCATGGAGGAAGGCGGTATTGTTTCGGTCGGCGGCTTCACGACATGCCTGTAATTCTTCATTCCATCCCGTTGTTCCGGAAACCACGGGAACACCAGCATCAAGACAAAACAACACATTTTCCTTCGCAGCTTCAGGACGGGTAAATTCAATGACAACGTCTGCCTGCTTTATCTGTTCCGGTGTTAGCGTGGCTCTGTTGTTACTATCGATTTTCAGCACAACTTCATGCCCCTGCTCCAGAGCTATTTTTTCAATAGTCTGCCCCATTTTTCCGTATCCTAAAAGCGCGATTTTCATTAGACGAGAATTGAGATGATTGTGAATACGGCAAATACTATGCTAGCCACCCCGTTGGTATTGGCAAAGGCCATATTGACCCTGCTTAGATCATCGGGTTTAACTAATAGATGCTGGTATGCCAGAAGGCCAGTGAACAGAAATGTTCCCACCCAGTAGATCCAGTGGAAATCACTCAGCGAGCCTGCAGAAACCACCATCACCACGGTAATCACATGCAGGAGGGTAGAGACTATTAGTGCGTTCTTTTTGCCTAGTGCCGCAGGAATGGAATGTAGCCGCTGCTCCCGGTCGAATTCTTCGTCCTGAAGGGCATAAATGATGTCAAAGCCAGAGACCCACGTAAGTACAGCAATCGAGAATAAAACCGGAACGGTAGCAAATTCGCCGGTCACTGCAAGGTAGGCCCCAATGGGTGCCAGGGACAGCCCCAGTCCCAACACAAGATGGCACAGGGCGGTAAATCTCTTGGTATAGCTGTAAAATAGAATGACAAATAGTGCTACTACTGAAAGGTAGAATACAGTGCGATTGATCAGTAGGGTGGTAAGTATGAAAAGCAGTGAGTTGGCAATGGTGAATACAAGCGCACTCCTGGGTTTGATAATTCCGGCCGGTATCTCACGTTTCGCTGTTCGCGGATTCAATGCGTCAAAGTTCCTGTCAAGCCACCTGTTAAAGGCCATAGCAGCGCTTCGCGCAAATACCATACACAACAACACTTTCGCAAACAATCTCCAGTCCTCTCTCAGCCAGGCTAATGGCGCTTCCGGAGACATCGCTTCCAGTCCCAGTGTAAATCCGATCAGCGCAAACGGTAATGCAAATACGGTATGACTGAATTTGACCAGCGACAGGTAGTCGTTGATCCTGGTTGTTATTCCCAATTTAATCCTCTTTAACTTCTACCTTAAACCCAATCGCCATGGCATCCTGCTGCGCGTTGGAATAGATCATGACGTTCTTTTGCTGAAGTCCAACTCTTCCCTTACTGTTAAAGGAAACAACTATCTCGCCACTGGCTCCCGGAGCAACAGGCTCTTTAGGATAAGATGGGACGGTACAGCCACACGAAGCTACTGCATCTCTGATGATCAGGGGATGCTTTCCGGTGTTGGTAAACCGATAGGTGTGTGAGACAACCTCGCCGTCTGTAATAACCCCAAAATCATGCTGGGTATCCTCAAAGGCAATGGTAGTACGGGGCACATCAGGTGCTGTCCTCATCTTCTCCTTCGCCTCCGCATGCTGATGAAGCTTGTGGTCTGCGAGATCAATCTGGTATTTATTGAAAATAGCCTTACTGCTGACTCCGCTCAATTCCACTAAAGCAATAACAAACAAGCTTAATGTCAAAACAGTCAGCAAAATGGTTTTAATCTGTGCATTCATGCCGCAAATTTAGTTCTAAATCACTTCAGATTCCTGCTACCTTCCGTGTAGGTTCCTTGTAGGTTCCTTGTACCTTCCTTGTAGGTTCCAACTAACTGGCATAAGACAAGGGGACGGTGTCGTACATACGTCTTATTGACGTCCTACTGGTGTCATGCAAACCTTAGGTCGAAAACCGCATTCCGGTGATTTTTTGTCGCGTTCCGCTAAAAAAAAACATCAGGACCACTCTTGCCACTCACCTTAGTTGCCGGTCTCTGCGGAATGAAATTCCCTCATATGCCGGAACTGGATTAGCGATAGGGGCTATCCTGCCGTTTCGGTTTAATGGTGATGGTGACCATATCGATCTTCCTCGGCGTCAGACGAAAGAAATGGCTCTAAAAGAACCGGAGGGAAAATGATCGTTCCCAATGTTTATTCTTTCCCAGGCTTATAATGCCTTCTTTTTCTGTGAGTTGCTGATTATGATCCACACTGTCAGCTATGCCGCACCAGGGCTCAATGCAGATAAAAGGTGCCTCCGGTGCCGACCAGATACCCAGGTAAGGGAAGCCTTCGAAATGACAGGTGATGCCTCTTTCACTTTTGTCACTCCGTAAACTGACTGATGTCGATCTCAATTCTTTGAGGACTATAGCATCAGAACGGAATAAATCATGGTTCAGTGGCAGTTTTTGCTCATGATTCAGCAGGGGCAGTGGCGCTTGGCCTATGAGATTGTTTTCCAATGGCCACCTGCCTGTTATCTCTGGTGTTTCAAATTCAAGATAATAATCCTCAAAACGCAACCCTTCCCCGATTGGTATTGAGAATGCTGGGTGCGCACCTATGGAAAAGTAAAGGTCGCCTTCACTCTTGTTCATGACATGATAGGTGGTGATCAGGGTGTCATTCTGTAGTCGGTAGGTAATTCTGAGAATGAATTCGAAAGGGTAACGCCGGAGGGTTTCCGCATCACTGTTCAGCTCAAAAGTTGCTATGGTCTCATCGTTTGAGAGTAAGGTGAACTCTTTGTCCCGCGCAAATCCATGCCGACCTAGTGAAAAGGTACTGCCATCAAAAATATAGGAATCCTCCTTCAGCGCTCCCACGATCGGGAAAAGAACAGGGGCAAATTTCCCCCAGAACCTGGTGTCGCCTGTCCAGAGGTAATTGATGTCGTGTTGCTGGTGGATGATGCTGCGAAGCTCGGCCCCCAACGGACTTATCCCTATCTTGAGAAGGTCATTTTTAAGCTGGATCATTCGGTGAAGTTACAATCTCGTGGGTGTAAGACATGATATGGCCTCACCACATACAGTAGCAAAAGTTTTGTCTGAAAGAGGCCGGATTTAGTTTCCTGTGTCGACTCTTTTATGAGTCATAAGGTAGATTACAAGCCCCAGTATCGACATTACCACACCGGTTATTATAATGCCTTCACCCCATGGACATTCGTATGCCTGTGCTAATGCGCCGGTTATGATGAGGATCAGTCCCGCAATGAAAGCTTTTCCTGAACCTGTTCCTAAAAAACCTCCCATAAGTCATGATTTTTTTCAAACTGTCAAAACTTGGTGCCAGGGAAGTTTCTCCGGAAAGGGGCCTACCAGGACCATCTGCACGACCAGCAAAAGAATCTTCTGCCTGAAGCAAGAAATGGTCTGATGAGCTTTCCTGTGAAACTTTTCTTCAGGTCCAACACGGTTTCTTTACTGCATCTGCGGCAGGCTTCCTTCTCAGGGTGCGAACGGCGCGCCCGTTGAAGGAGTTCTCTTCCTTCAAGTGTCTGGGATAGCAACCGGACGAGTTCTGATTGACGAACATGCTCGTCAATCCCAAGCCGGTTGTTACGGCCAGCAAGTATATAGTTGCGATGCCAGCAAAGATTGGTTCCCGAATTATACCTGCAACTACAGGAAGATTCTATTTTCCCATTCTGGATGGCGAATACAACCTGGTATTTATCACGCTTTCCTTCTATCCAGAATTGATAAATTTTAGGGTGGGTTTGTTGAACGTTAGATGTCATGGTACACGGTACTCCTTATATAAAATCTTACTTTTGAGGTTAGGTCATTCTCCGATGCAAATTTATGTATTTGTAAAGTTATTGTTATCAAAACGCGCGCTGGTGGCCACATCTATTGTTTATACTAATATATTGTTATCTGTTTTTTAGTACGCTTAGATTATGTTGATGCAGCAGGTAGTCGGACAAGAATCCACTAAAAAAGATTTGACCACGATGTGGCAAAATGATCAGCTTCCTCATGCCATTCTGTTCCTGGGAGCAGAAGGTACCGGCGGTTTACCCCTGGCGCTTGCATTTGCTCAATATTTGTTCTGTACAGATAAGACTGGTTCTGATGCTTGCGGCGTTTGTTCAGATTGTAAAAAAGCCGCTAAGTTGGAACATCCGGACCTTCATATCTCCTTTCCGGCTTTCAAACCCAAACCTAATACCCCTGCACTCAGTCGCTACTATATCCAGCCTTTTCGGGAATTTATCAGCCAATCTCCCTATGGCACTACCTACGACTGGCTCCAGTTCATCGGTGCCGAGAATAAACAGGGAAATATCCCCGCAGAAGAGTGCCGGGAGATCATCGAAACACTAAATCTGAAGTCTTATGAAGGTGGTCGCAAGGTGCAGATTATCTGGAGGCCGGAATACCTAGGAAAAGAAGGGAATATCCTACTGAAGCTTATTGAAGAACCCCCCGCAGGAACGCACCTGCTTCTCGTGGCAGAAAACACCGAAGAGATTCTTCCTACGATTCTCTCCCGTACGCAGTCGGTCCGGCTGACGCCCCTGAAGACTGCTGAAATCGCTAAGGCTCTCGTAAACAGGGGGGTAGCAGATGAGAAATCAGCCGCACAGGTGGCTAATATCGCACAAGGCAGCTATACAGCAGCCCTGCAGTTGGCACAACACTCGGAAAATGATCTGTTTCCCGACGTCCGTCGCTGGTTCAATGCTCTTTTTACCAACAATGGTCTCGAGATATCTAAGCTTGCCTCAGACTGGAGCGGCAAAGGCCGGGAACAGCAAAAGAACTTCCTGAACTATGTGATCCGGCTGCTGGAAGAAACAATCAGGTTCAGATTCCTGCCACAACTGGAACCTGCACTCCCCGCGGACGAATCAAATTTCGTCCGGAAATTATCTACCCACCCGCTATCTATCGA
The DNA here is from genome assembly GCA_023409975.1 of Bacteroidota bacterium. Taxonomy (GTDB): domain Bacteria; phylum Bacteroidota; class Bacteroidia; order Chitinophagales; family Chitinophagaceae; genus JAFIGV01. Next base: position 67,757 of record JAEYQO010000070.1, read on the forward strand.
AGCTCTGGAGCAATTAACCAGGGAAATCGCGAAGTGCGAATATCTTATCGAAAGGAACTCCCATCCCAAAACGCAGCTACACGCACTGTCGATCCGGATGCAGTACATCATTCGCGAAATACCGATCCCGGCTTTCTAAAAAAATAGAGCTGAATTTTCTGCGGAAAAGAATCGGCAACCCACTCCCCCAAAAAATCTGTAATCTTTTTTGCTCTAATATATATTTCCCGTACCTTTGCGCTCCAATTCTCTCCCGGGTCAAACCGGGATGCGCTCATAATAAGGTTGCATTTGGGAGAATCCTGGCAGTTACCAGAGGCGAAAATCGCTGAAAGTACAGACCACATTCGTTAACACCAAAAAAGTAAGGTACAATGGCTAAAGAAATCTCAGGCTATGTAAAGCTGCAAGTAAAAGGCGGCCAGGCCAATCCGGCACCTCCCATCGGTCCGGCGCTCGGTTCTAAGGGCGTGAACATTATGGAGTTCTGCAAGCAGTTCAATGCGCGTACGCAGGACAAAATGGGTAAAGTACTGCCCGTATTACTCACTGTTTATACAGACAAATCTTTCGACTTCGTTATCAAGACTCCTCCAGCCGCTGTTCAGCTTATGGAAGCGTCTAAGGTTCAGAAAGGGTCTAAAGAACCTAACCGTAATAAAGTCGGTAAGGTAAGCTGGGCTCAGGTAGAAGAGATCGCAAAAGACAAAATGCCTGACCTCAACTGCTTCACACTGGATAGCGCCATTAGCATGGTGGCCGGTACAGCTCGTAGCATGGGTCTCACTGTTGAAGGCGAAAGACCAAACGCACAGTAATTCCCATTGGTTCACCCTTAAAATCTTGTAGCAATGGCTCAAATTTCAAAGAAAAGAAAAGCTGTAGAAGCTAAACTCGATAAAAACAAACAATATACTCTGGCTGAAGCCAGCACCCTGGTAAAGGAAATCAACCTTACCAAATTTGATAGCTCCGTGGATATGCACATCCGCCTGGGTGTTGATCCAAAGAAAGCTGATCAGGCCATCCGTGGCACTGTATCACTCCCTCACGGAACGGGTAAAACAAAACGCGTACTCGTACTTTGTACGCCCGACAAAGAAGCTGAAGCAAAGGCTGCTGGTGCTGACTACGTAGGTCTCGACGAATTTGTCCAAAAGATCGAAGGCGGCTGGACAGATATCGACGTTATCGTCGCTACACCTTCTGTAATGCCAAAAATCGGTCGTCTGGGTAAGATCCTCGGCCCCCGTAATCTGATGCCCAACCCCAAAACCGGTACTGTTACCAACGATGTTGCTGCAGCGGTATCTGATGTAAAAGGCGGTAAAATTGCATTCAAAATCGACAAAGCGGGTATCATTCACGCCTCCATCGGAAGGGTGTCCTTCACTCCCGAAAAGATCGCTGAAAATGCCCAGGAACTGATCAATACCCTCGTTCGTATGAAACCTGCTACTGCCAAAGGTCAATACCTGAAAGGTATCAGCATGGCGACAACCATGAGTCCGGGCCTGATGATCGACACAAAATCAGTTTCCTAATTCGGCAATCGGCAATTCGATAATTGTCATTTGCTAATTGTCAAATTATCAAATTTTTAAACAATGACACCTGCTCAAAAATCAGAAGTAATAGAAATGCTGAAGGAGAAGTTCTCCCAATACAGCAACTTTTATATCACAGATACCGAATCGCTGACGGTAGATCAAGTGAGCACACTGCGTCGCCACTGCTTTGATAAGCAAGTGGAGATGAAAGTGGCAAAAAACACCCTGATCAAAAAGGCACTCGAAAGCCTCGATGCTGAAAAGTTCAGCGGCGTTTACGATGCTCTGCATAACGTAACTGCCCTGATGTTCAGCGAAAGCCCCAAAGAGCCTGCACTGATCATCAGCTCCTTCCGCAAGGGTACCAAAGCTGATAAGCCATTGCTCAAAGCCGCTTTCATCGGTGGTGAGGTCTTCACAGGCGACGAACAACTCACTGCACTCACGAAGATCAAAACCAAAAACGAGCTTATTGGCGAAGTTATCGGTCTCCTTCAATCTCCTGCTAAACGCGTTATTGCCGCACTCCTCCACAATATGGAAAAGAGTGACAACGCAACTGAAGGTGGTGAAGCTCCGGCTGGCGGAGACGCTCCTGCTCAGTCTGAAGGCGGAGAAGCTCCGGCTGCTGAATAATTATAACAGGAATCAATAGTTTTGCACACAGAACTATGTTCCCAATAACTTTAACCCGAAGCCTGTGAGGTGTAAACCAGGCATATTCGTTAACCTTTCCGCCGGAGCGCAAGCAAAGAAGGCGGTTTAAAAGTAAAAACAATGGCAGACGTAAAAACATTAGCCGAATCTCTGGTCAACCTGACAGTTAAAGAAGTTCAGGAACTGGCTGACGTATTGAAAAACGATTATGGCATCGAACCAGCTGCTGCAGCAGTAGTTGTTAGCGGTGGCGACGGTGGTGGCGCAGCCGCTGCTGAAGAAAAAACTTCTTTCGATGTAGTTCTGAAGAGCGCTGGCGCTTCTAAACTGAACGTCGTTAAGATCGTTAAAGAACTGACTGGTCTTGGCCTGAAAGAAGCTAAAGAACTGGTAGATGGTGCACCTAAGAATGTAAAAGAAGGTGTAAGCAAAGCTGAAGCTGAAGAGCTGAAAGCTAAACTGACTGAAGCCGGTGCTGAAGTTGAAATCGCTTAATCTTTTCAATATTCAAATTGATAAGGGCTGGTCATTCGACCAGCCCTTATCTTTTTATCACTGCTTAATCAGCCTGATCGTATGACGCTCCCGCCCTTCGATGCTGACAATATATACTCCCGCAGCCAGATCGGCCAGGTCCACAACAGTCTCTCCTCTTCCAGCAATAGTCTGCTCCATTAAAAGCATCCCGGAAATATTGTAAATCTTCATCCCCAGACGCTGGTCCTGTATACCACCACCAGGCTTCACAATTACTCTGTCACTCGCCGGATTAGGATAAATTCTCATCTCCTCCTCCGTCCCGATACCCCCCACACTCAAAGGCACCGATTGCGTATAGGTAAACACTCCGTGTCCACCCATCCAGACTCTGTCCTCTCCCCATACATGCTGGACTTTCAAATCGAAAGTGCCATACGTCATCTGCCCCGGCCGGGTATAGGATAGGGTGTCCCAGGTAAGTCCACGATCATGCGATTTCAAAAGCTTAAGCTTTTCCTTCGCCCAGGAATCCCCCGCTACATAAAAAATGTCTTTATCAGCGGGACTGTAATCAAATCCAAAGTAATACTGTCCCCACACGGGTTCACTGAAAAAGTTCAATAACTGGGTCCAGGTACTCGAACCAGGGTCGCGCTTTACCACGATTCCCTCTCCCGATGCATACCAGTCACCATCAATTATGTGCATCACGTGCAGCGCATTGTCACCACTGAATACGCTGCTGGTATTCTCAATCTGCCAGGTCTGACCCGCATCCGCCGTCCGCTGCAAATGCGCCGAAAACATCATATTCTCTCCTCCCACAAAAACCTCAGAATGGTTAGCCGGATTTACATAGACAAAATTGTCGCTCTGCGGAACATGCCCCAATGCCGACCAGGTCTGCCCGCCATCATAGGTCTTCAGATCGAAATCCAGCAGGTAAATGGTGTCCTTCCCAGGGCCAGCTTTTACCATATGCTGCAGATTCGGGTAGCCAAAGTATACACTGTCCTGAAGCATCTGCACGCTGGTTTTCCCCTTGTCCTGCGAGCGAAACAAGCTCGCACGTCCTGTCACTGCATCGGTCTCGACAAGCACCAGGCATTCATCGTGATCAAGAAAAAGGGTGTTCAATACCTTTACTCCCTGAAAGGAACGTAGCTCCCAGGTAGTATCTGGATCGAACAGGTTCCTGGCATAGAGCCCATCGTTGGTCGATGCATAAATGGAGTCCTCATGAATCGTTAGTTGGTTAATGATCAGATGACCTAATCCCTTATACTCCCATTGGGCACGACCAGTCTGTGAAATGAATAATGCAAGAATGAATAGAATGATGTTTCTCATATGGAATGTTTACTTCCATACAGACGGATAAAGAATGACAAGCTATTGGCTGAATTTCAGGTTTATACAATAAAATGACAATTGCCCCTCTATGAGCTCAGATCCGTCAGGTTAAACAGGGAAGTGATCATGAGCGCAACTCCTATAACAAGAATACAGATCGCCGAAAATTTCTGAAGAAACATGATGCGCCTGATGGTAAGCTTCCTCCGAATCGAGTCTGCCAGAAAGACTTTCAGAAAATCAATCCCCAGTATCAATCCAAGGCAACTTCCGAAAAAAGCAATCCGGTACATTGTAGAGGTGTTAGCCGTAGCAGTTACCGCAGCTAACCAGGTGATAATAACGCCCGGATTAATGGTATTGATCAGAAAACCGGAAAGCCAGATCTTGAAATAGGTTCCGCCGGTAATAGGAAGTGGGGTAGTGTTCGGGCGAACAGGCTTATATTTCTTGATAACACCCGCCATCCCCACAATGATGAGTATGATCGCTCCGCCGATCGCAATCGATTTCTTGTGATCGTTGAGGGTCTCAAGCCACACTGCCGCAAAATTGGCAACGGTAACGTAAAGGATATCACTGAAGGAGACACCCAGTACAAAGGCGAGACCTGCTCTATAACTGTGGTTCAGACTGTATCTGAGCACTGCAAATAACGTCGGTCCAACCGAAACAGCCATAATCAACCCGAGCAACAATCCTTTGACAACAGCATCCAGAAAATGCATGGGCAATATTACAATTAAACGCGCAACTGTCTAAAAAGCATTCCATCTAATGTGTAACGGTCGCGCTAAGCCGTCGCTCCTCCGGTTCCGTATACTCAAGCTGAACCTTTACATATGGTCTGGGAAGCAATTCCTCCGCTTTCTCCGGCCATTCCACAAACGCTATCGCCCCCGGTTGATGCAGACTGTCTTCAATGCCCGCCTGAATTGCCTCCTCACTACTCTTCAATCGATACCAATCCATATGAAAGATCACCTGTTCCTTTCCCTGCCGCTGAAACCGGTATTCGTTGATTAAAGCAAAGGTCGGACTGCTCACAGCATCCCGCACACCCAGATACTGACATAGCGCATTGATAAAGCTTGTCTTCCCTGCACCCATTTCTGCATCAAACGCAAATACACGATAACCTCCAAATCGCTCCCAGAATGCCTCAACTACCTGCCGGATCGCTCCCAGATGATATATGGTTTCGTATTTAGCTTCAGTCATGCAGCGAATTTAATACTGTTACACAAGCGGCGAGCCGGTCCCGCATGTCACACAGGTGTAATCTTGCCGACCGCCCATAATACTACGTATTAGCACGGATATATTATTTCGTGTTATTTGCCTATCTTCGGCCCTACTGAACTTCCTCCCATGAATCGAATCTTCAGGATGTTATTGTGCTTGCTAATGACCTCAAATGTCGCTGCATTTGCCAACGCTCCGCTCTGGGACCCTATATCCCGGCCTTCCTATGCTCCCAAAGAAGGAGTCGAAAATTTCATGGTGTTCCGTCTTCGTACCGACCTGCTCAGATCTCAATTATCCAGCCTCCCCGATGTTCCCCAACAGGCCGCGCATTTTTCATTGCCTACTCCCGACGGAACTCTAAAACCTTTTCTGATCTGGCAAACACCCATAATGGAACCTGGGTTAGCCGCAAAATACCCCTCTATCAAGACGTTTACCGGCTACCTCAGGGATAATCCCCTCGTTACCGCTAAGATTGATTTCAACGATGACGGCGTCCAGTTCATGGTGTTCAACGGACGCCAAACCTACCTGATCGAACCCTACGGTGGCCCCGATCAGAATATCTATATCTGTTACAGGAAATCTGATTACAGAAGACCACACGCCTGGCAGGTTCAATGCGAAGTCGCCGACCCGCTCCCAAACCCCATCGGTACGCCTCTCCACCTCACTCCCACCGGTTTACCAACAATGCGGTTGAAAACGCATGGCGGTGACAAAAGGTCTTACAGACTGGCGCTCGCCTGTACGGGGGAATATGCCGTCGCAGTAGCCGGCCCAACCCCCACCAAATCCGCAGTGCTGGCAAAAATGGTCACGACAATGAACCGGGTAAACGGTATCTACGAAAAGGAAGTAGGTATCACCATGGTGCTGGTAGCAAATAATGACGATCTGATTTATCTGAATGCCTCCAACGATCCCTATAGCAACTTCAGCGGTGTGGCCATGATGGGCCAGAATCAAACGAATCTCGATAATGTCATCGGAGCCGCCAACTACGATATCGGTCATGTTTTCAGCACAGGCGGCGGCGGAGTAGCGGAATACCAATCGGTTTGCATGAATAATAAGGGGATGGGCGTAACAGGACAGCCTAATCCGCAGGGCGATGCATTCGATGTCGATTTTGTCGCCCATGAAATGGGCCACCAGTTCGGTGCTAACCATAGCTTCAACTCCGGCGTCGGTGGCTGCGGCCCCAATGCCGTGCAAACCGAAGCCTATGAACCAGGCTCCGGTACCACGATCATGGGCTACGCTGGCCTCTGCGCTCAGGATAATGTGCAGATGCAGGGTAATGACTACTTCCACGCCATCAGTCTGCTTAAGATCACAGAGTTTATCACCGACCCTAATGGTGCCTCCTGCGGCGTCCTGAGCAACTCAGGGAATAATCCCCCCCAAGTTCCATCGTTCAGCCAGCTTTACCATATTCCCCGGTTAACTCCCTTCGCCCTCACGGCACCGGAGGCTATTGATGCCGACCACCAGTCGCTTTCTTATTGTTGGGAACAATGGGATCTCGGTGATTTCAAGAAGAGCTTTTTCCAGGTCCGGCGCTCAGGCCCTATGTTCAGGAGCTTCAGCCCCGACACAGCCAGGACGCGCTACTTCCCCATGCTCGATACGCTCGCAGACGGGGTTACTTCCTATGTTGGCGAAAATCTTCCTGATACAAATCGCAGCCTGGTTTTTAAACTCACAGTTCGCGATGTTTTCAACGGAGCAGGTACGTTCAATTTCTCTGATGATTCTATCCAGCTCGAAGTGGAAGGGAATGTCGGACCTTTCGAAGTGCTGACACCCGCAAGTTCAACCGTAGCCTGGACGGGCGGCAATGCCTATTCCGTCACCTGGGCTGTCGCAGGTACTGATCTTCCGCCCGTTAATTGTCAGTCGGTTAATATCTACCTTTCTGAAGACGGTGGCAGTAGCTATCCCTACCTGCTCAAAGCGAATACTCCCAATGATGGTTCAGAATCGGTGTTGATTCCCCTGATTCAAACCACCAATCAGGCCAGAATTATGGTGCGTGCGGCGGATAATGTGTTTTTTAATATTAACCCGGTCAATTTTACGGTAAATGACCCCAGTACCGTAAACGAGGTTTCATGGGATCGCCAGATTGCCGTCTATCCCGTTCCCGCAGATGACGCTGTGAACATTTCCATCACCAATAATATGCGCTTGCAGCTTACGATTAGAAATACGCTGGGCCAGCCGCTATGGCATGGAAAGGGTGCAAAAACTTTCTCAGTAGATGTGTCTCAGTGGCCCGCCGGGGTCTACTACCTCCAGATGCTGGAACCGAATTCGGGAACAAGGATCGTAAAACCAATTGTTGTCAGGTAAAGGAAGTCTAAACCAGCTCTTCTTTCAGATATCTGCCCGTATGGCTGGCTTTAATAGTTGCTATCTTTTCCGGAGTTCCCTGTCCGACAACCGTCCCCCCGCCTGAGCCTCCCTCAGGCCCCATGTCAATCACGAAATCAGCCACTTTAACAACATCCAGATTGTGTTCGATCACTAATACGGTATTCCCACGGTCCACGAGTCTGTTCAATACGTTGAGCAGATGCTGTATGTCCTGGAAGTGCAGCCCGGTCGTTGGTTCATCAAGTATGTAGATGGTCTGGCCTGTATCTCTTTTGGACAGCTCGGTCGCTAGTTTTACGCGCTGCGCCTCACCACCACTCAGGGTCACAGCACTCTGTCCCAAAGTGACATATCCCAGTCCCACATCCTGCAGTGTTTTGATTCTCCGATGCAGCCAGGGTACATTAATAAAGAATTCTACCGCCTCATCCACTGTCATATTGAGCACATCCGAAATCGATTTACCCTTATATCTTATCTCAAGGGTTTCCCGGTTATACCGCCGTCCGTTGCATTTTTCGCAGGCAACATACACATCCGGCAGAAAGTTCATCTCGATCACTTTCATTCCGCCTCCCTGACAGACCTCACACCGCCCGCTTTTCACATTAAAGGAAAACCTCCCCGGATTATACCCGCGGATCTTCGCCTCAGGTACCTGCGCAAATAATTGCCGTATCTCATTGAAGAACCCACAGTAGGTAGCAGGATTACTCCTCGGTGTACGACCAATAGGACTTTGGTCTATCTCAATGACTTTGTCAACGTGCTCCAGTCCTTCTATCTTTTTGAAAGGCATGGGCTGCTGCTTGAAGTTGTGATAGCAATGCCGCCCCAGGATAGGATAAAGGGTCTCATTGATCAGGGTGCTCTTGCCGCTTCCGGAAACCCCACTGATACAAACAAAGCTTCCCAGCGGAATTTTGACGTTAACGTTCTTCAGGTTGTTTCCACTTGCTCCCTTCAGACTGAGGAAATTGCCATTGCCTTTACGTCTCTCTTCAGGTACAGGGATCTTAAGGGTTCCATTGAGATAGCCGGCAGTGGTCGAATGATTATTAAGAACCTCTATCGGCGATCCCTGACTGACAATCCTGCCTCCATGCACACCAGCCGCCGGACCAATATCTATCAGATGGTCTGCCGCCAGCATGATGTCTTTATCATGCTCCACTACCAGCACGGAATTCCCACTATCCCGCAGGTTTTTTAAAGCGCCTATCAGTCGGTGGTTGTCTCTCTGATGCAAACCGATACTTGGCTCATCAAGGATGTAGGTAATACCCGTAAGTTGCGAACCAATCTGTGTCGCCAGCCGGATTCGCTGCGATTCGCCCCCGCTCAATGTTCTCGTCGGCCGATCCAGCGTCAGGTAATGAAGCCCCACGTCCAGTAGAAAATGCAGCCGGTCCCGTATCTCTTTTAGTATGTCTTTGGCTATGATATTCTGCTTTTCGTTCAGCCTCGTCTCCAGCTCCTCAAACCACTCCGCCAGCTCCGCAAGCGACAGGTGAGCCAGCTCTGCGATGTTTCTACCGTCTATCTTGAAGAACAGGCTTTCTTTCTTCAGTCTCGTTCCCTCGCAGGTAGGGCAGGTATTAAGCTGCATATAACTCTCGGCCCAGTCACGAATAGCCTCAGATGTCGTTTCATTGAACCACCTCAGTACCATGTTGATGACGCCCTCATAACTTCCCGAAGCCTGTTCGTGAAACACATCCGGGTCCTCATCCTCATAGGTGATCACACCCTGCTCATTTCCATAAAGCAGTATGTTTAACTGCGGCTCCGGTATGTCCTTCAGGGGCTTGCTCAGGGATATCTTATGCTTCTTTGCCACGATCAAAGCCTGCTGCCAGGTCCAGGTATCCCGCTCCGCTCCAAGCGGAGCTATCCCGCCTTCATTGATGCTTTTGGAGGGATCAGGCAACACTTCCGACATATTCACCTGATAAATACTTCCCAGCCCCTTGCATTTAGGACAGGCTCCATACGGAGAATTGAACGAAAAGGTATTTGGAGAAGGCTCCTCGTAAGAGATACCGGTGTCCGAACACATAAGCTGCCTGGAGTACTGCGACATCTTTCCGCTGTCGGCATCAAGCACAAACATTAGCTCCTTGCCCATTTGCAGCGTTTTCTGCACGCTCTGGCTCAGCCTGGCCCTGGCCTCTTCCTGTACCTTCAGTCGATCGATCACCAACTCTATCTCATGGATCTTATACCGGTCCAGTTGCATTCTTTCCTTGAGGTCCACAATCTCTCCATCGACACGGACTTTCAGATAACCCTGCTTACGTAGTTGCTCAAACAATTCCCGGTAATGTCCTTTTCTTCCCCTAACGATCGGTGCCAGTAATACAATCCTCCGCTCCTGATAGTGCTGGTTAATATGCTGGATGATCTCTTCCTCGGAAAAACGGGCCATTTTCCTGCCGGTGTTATAGGAAAAAGCCTCGCCAACTCTCGCATAAAGCAGGCGCATGAAATCGTAAACCTCCGTCACGGTGCCCACCGTGGAGCGGGGGTTCCGGTTGGTTGTCTTCTGCTCTATGGATATAACCGGAGAAAGGCCGCTGATCTTATCAACATCCGGCCTGTCCAGATCACCCATAAACTGTCGCGCATAGGCGGCAAAGCTCTCCATATAGCGCCTTTGCCCCTCTGCGAATATGGTATCAAATGCAAGCGAAGATTTTCCGCTCCCACTAATACCGGTGATCACAACAAGTTGGTTTTTGGGAATTTGAACGTCAAGGTTTTTCAGGTTATGCACACGCGCTCCCTGTACATCAATTACTCCCTGTTCCTTACTCAAGACCTTTTCTTTCGATGCCATAAATCTAACTCCGCAAGTTAAAGCAATTCAGCCAGAACGCTGGGTTTCCACGGCTGTTCAGCTATCCTGGAAGGGACTGTTGCAATTGCCGGAAGGCCATTCCCAGGTGGTCGGTGACATCAGAAGGTGTCATCGATTCCTGCGACTCCCGGATCAGGCTTAAATCGGCAGCGAGTCCGTGCAGATATACTCCCAACTGCGCCGCCTGAACGGGTTCATATCCCTGCGCCAGCAGCCCTGTCACAAGGCCGGTTAACACATCTCCGCTTCCCCCGGTAGCAAGACCTGAATTCCCTGTAATATTATACCAGCATTCTCCGCCTGGTCCAACCACAACGGTGTGCCGGTCCTTCAGGACAATCGTCAGATTAAATCGCATTGCCTGGGTTCTCGCCAGCTCCAGTCGCAACATGCTGTTGGCAGTGCTGCCAAATAGTCGTTCAAATTCTTTAGGATGAGGGGTCAGTATACTGCCCGGTGGTAGTTTCTTTAACAGGTCAGGCTTCAGGGCCAGGATGTTCAATCCGTCTGCATCCACCACCAATGGCACCTGACAGTCCGCCACAAAGCTTTCAACAACTCTTATGGTTCCTGGTGCTGTTCCCAGGCCAGGGCCGATTCCGATTGCATCTGCCTGCTCCCAGTCCCGAATACTGCCAATGAGTTTTTCTCCACTGGTAGTACACATCGCCTCCGGTACTGCAGTTTGAATAATGCCATACCCACATTCAGGCACCAATACTTTCACTTTCCCCGCACCCGATCTTACCGCCGCTTTCCCCGCCAGCACTACCGCACCCATCATGCCATAGCTCCCTCCGATCAACTGTGCATTCCCATAGTCTCCTTTATGTGTAAATGCCCTGCGCTGCCGGAAAAACTCAAGCAGCAGATTCCGGTCTGTGATCTGATAGTTTGAGGGGGTGGCATGGATAAAGGTCTCCGACAACCCGATATCCAGTAGGTGAATGTTCCCGGCAAACGGTCCTGTCTCCGGATGTAAAAAGCTGCGTTTATAAAACTGAAAGCTCAGGGTGTCATCCGCGTGTATTACCGGTGCATCGTCTGCCACGACGCTGTCCGCAGGTAGTCCGCTGGGTAGATCAATAGATAGCTTCCGGTTCGGGTAATGATTGATATGGTCAATGAACGTTCCGATCCATCCCTCTACCGGCCGGTTTAGCCCACTGCCAAAGATCGCGTCGATGATGACGATGTTCGAGGGCAAATCCGTCAGGTGCATGTCCGGAGCCATATTCACGACAAGGGTCTCGTCGAGGCTTTTCAATCTCTGGTAATTGGTACTGCAGCCGGCAGTCAGTTCCTGACTTAACTCCAGCAGAAAGGCTTTTACATTATACCCCGCCTGATAAAGTCTCCTGGCGATCACCAGCCCGTCTCCACCATTGTTCCCGGTTCCACACAGCACAATGAATGGTATGTCCCGGGAAAAATGCTCACTGATCCATTCAAAACATTTTCCCGCAGCCCGTTCCATAAGGTCTAATGCAGAAATACTGCCCGAATGAATAGTATAGGCATCACAGGCTCGAATCTGGCCAGCGGAGAAAATCTTCATACAACAAAAATAAACGAATAAGAATCAGTTGGTCAACAGCCCGCGTCATAGAATATGACACAATCTTTACGTTGGGGTACACCTGTTCAATACTTATCTTTGTCCGTCCCATTTATACTGTTTCAGGGATTACATAAATAAGAATCAACCAATGCATCAACGCATATTTTCTCTGCTAACCCTTCTATTGATATCCAGCGTTTCACTTGCTCAGAAAGGTACCATCAAGGGTTTCGTCTATGAACGTAACACCGGTGAACCCATGAGTTACACCATCGTCGCTATCGAAGGAACGGGTACTGGTGTTCAGACTGATATCAACGGGTATTTCTCTCTGCCGGAACTCCCTCCTGGTACTTATGTGATCTGGTCTTCTATGCTGGGATTCGACACAGCCAGGGCAACAATAGAACTTAAAGCCAACCAGATCGTTACCCAGAAGCTGTTTCTGAATGCAAGGGATCAGGTTCTTCAGAGTGTTGAGGTAAGCTCCCGCCGTACAGAACGTCAGACGCAGGTTAATGTCGGTATAACAACCATAACGCCCCGCGAAATGAAGTTACTCCCCAGCGCCGGTGGCGAACCTGATCTCGCTCAGTACCTCCAGGTGATGCCAGGTGTTATTTTTACGGGTGATCAGGGTGGACAGCTTTACGTTAGAGGTGGCTCCCCGGTTCAGACAGGTATCCTGCTGGATGGTGTCACAATTTATAATCCATTCCACTCCATTGGTCTTTACTCGGTATTTGAAACGGATGCCATCCGGAACGTCGAGGTGCACTCCGCGGGCTTTAATGCCCAGTACGGAAACCGCACCAGTGCCATTCTCGATATCCGCACCAAGGACGGGAATAAGAACAGGCTCTCCGGTAAGCTGTCTATGTCGCCCATCATGGCACGCGCCATGCTCGAAGGTCCGCTCAGCAAACCCAAAAAAGAGGGTGGTAGCAGTACTACTTTCCTGGTATCTGCAAAACACAGCTATCTCGAAAGCGCCAGTAAAGCATTATATGGTGGCCTTGGCCAGCCATTTGAGTCGGGCCTTCCCTATGCGTTCACTGATCTGTATGGTAAGGTCACCTTCAGTGGGGATAACGGTAGTAAGCTGAATCTGTTTGGCTTCAGCTTCGACGACAAAGCAAAAGCGCTGGATACCGCCTATCTCCCCTCAGCAACGTTCAACTGGAAGGCGGCCGGTGGTGGCGCCTCCTTCGTGGTAACTCCGGGTAGCTCCGCAGCACTCATCAGCGGTCGCTTCGCGTATTCGCGTTATAATATCAGCGCCTCCGAGCTGTCGGTCAACGAAGTGCAGGATCGCACCAGCAGTATCGAAGGCTTCGAAGGTGGTATCGACTTCACTTATTTTCTTCCCGGCTATAGCATGCTCAAATATGGGGTCGAGGTCAGTGGTCTCCACACCGCCCTGGATTATGTGAATCCTTACGGCTTTCCAACCACTCTCGATCGCAGACATACGCTCGCCGGTCTTTTTGCCATCTTCCGTAAGAACATCGAGGAGCGCCTGATCATCGAACCAAGCATCCGCCTGCAGTACTATACCACGCTTTCCAGGATTTCTCCTGAGCCTCGCCTTGGTATCAAGCTCAATATCAGCGATAATGTTCGCCTGAAAGCTGCAGCCGGTTTGTACAGTCAGAATATCATCTCTACCAAGTCCGATCGTGATATTGTCAATTTCTTCAATGGCTTCCTGCTAAGCCCGGATCAGGAAATTCTCAATACAAAAGGCGAGCGTGTGAAGAATAACCTGCAAACGGCTCAGCACCTGGCCGGTGGTATCGAAGTAGACGTAAGGGATGTAGAGCTGAATCTCGAACCATGGTACAAACGGTTTAGCTCCAATATCGAGCTGAACAGGGCCAAGAATGATGCCAGTGATGCGAACTTTTCCGCAGGTAGCGGCGAAGCCTATGGTATCGACTTCTCTGCAAAATACTCCAAGAACAGACTGTTCTTCTGGGGCGTCTTCTCCTATCAGCATATACTCTATGAAGCGCTGGTTTCTCACAGTATTCTGGAAGAGCCCGAAGTTGAGAGCTACCCGCCTCCATTCGATCGCAGGATCAATGCCAATATCGTATCCTCCTATTCTCTGGGAGAAACCCGCGACTGGGAATTCTCGCTGCGTTACAACCTCGGATCTCCTTTCCCGTTCACTCAAACACAGGCACTGATGGAAAATCCGCAGATGTCGGGCGGTATCAATACGCCGATCCATACGCAGAACGGTCCTCTTGGTATTGTTTATGCCCGCGATATCAACGGAGGCCGCCTCTCCTGGTACCACAGACTCGATGTCTCTGTCAAGAAGATATTCACGCTGTCTGAGTACTCAACTCTGGAAACGACGTTAAGTGTGACCAACGCATATAACAGGAGTAATATATTCTACATTAATAGATTAGAGAACAGAAGGGTCTATCAGTTACCTTTATTTCCAAGTTTGAATGTGACCTGGAATTTTTAAGTAAATTGATTTGATGAGTTGGAAAGGTAAAAAGATCACCGCGGCCCTGGTGCTCGCTTCCCTCTTTTGTACAGGGCAAGACCTGATCGCACAGGAACACCTCATAAACAAAACCGATCAGAAATTACTGATTCTTGCAGACGAACAATTCCGTCAGGGACATTATCGGCTGGCGCTCCAAACCGCCAGGGATTACCTGCATCATAAGGACGGGAACAGCCTGTTCGAAACGGAGGACGACCGCGAGCAGGCCCGCTTTATTCAGATTCTCAGCAAGCTGAAACTGAACAGTCCCGGTGCTGAGGATACAGCCGTGCAGTTTATCGAACATACCGCCAACCCTGCTCTGAAGCAACGGGCATCCTTCGCACTGGCCCAGTACTTTTTTCGTACAGACCAGCTCGCAGCAGCCATTCCTTATTACGAAAATGCCAGCATCAGCAATCTCGGGAATGAGGAAATAGCGGACTCGCGTTTTGAACTGGCCTACGCCTACTTTAACAGCAGACAGTTCGATAAAGCCGCTCCCTTATTCGCTTCCATCAAAGAGGTGCAGGGCAAATACTACGCTGCGGGTAATTACTACTTTGGACTTCTGGCGTATAATGAAGGCCGTTACCAGGAAGCTCTCACTAGTTTCAACCGGATCGCCAATGAACCGGAGTATAAGAACATCGTTCCCTACTATGTTGCGGAAATTTATTACTTCATGGGCGATCGTCCCCGGGCTCTGGAAGAAGCCACCGCTTTAATACGTCGTCCGGAAAAACTCTACTACGATCTGGAACTGCATCTACTGGCTGCTCAGGTACTCTTTGAAGAGCGACGCTATGGTGAAGCTCTTCCGTTTTTTGAACATTATTATCAGAATACCGCTCAGATCCGTAAGGAGGAACTGTATGAAATGGCCTACAGCTATTACCGGGTCAACGAGTGGAAGAATGCCATTGAAAAGTTTAAGCTGCTAAGCAGCTCTCAGGATTCTCTGGGACAGACAGCCATGTATCTGCTCGGCGACTGCTACCTCAAGATTGGTGACAAAAAGAGCGCACGTAACGCCTTTGGACTGTGCTCCGAATTACCATTCAATCAGGAACAGCAGGAAGCTTCGCTGCTGCTATACGGGAAAATATCCTACGATATCGGTTTCCATGATGCCGCTATTCAAAGCTTCAAAACGCTGCTGGCGGTCTTCCCTTCCTCAGAACATGCAGACGAGGCTAAAACGCTCCTGGCGGATCTCTACCTTCGTACGCGCGATTATCGTTCCGCCTGGAACCTCATCCGCGATGTTTCCCAGAATACCTCAGGCTACTGGTCCGTACGACAGAAAACCACTTACAGCTATGCGATCGAACAAATGAGGAGCGGCAATCTGCCATTCGCGGATAGCCTCTTGAGCATTTCTCTCAGTCGTCCTGTAGATAATAACTATAAAGCTGCTGCACAATACTGGAAGGCTGATATCGCGCTGCGCCAGGATAAGCCGGAACAGGCTTTACCCCTCCTGAAAGATTTTGTTGCCAATGCAGGCAGTCAGGTTCTCAGAATTGCACCACAGGCCACCATGGCAAATGCCTACCTCAATTTGGGCTATGCCGCTATGGAAACGGGAGCGTATGCCGACGCCCAGTCCTGGTTCAGTACTGCCCGCCAGGCTGCTCCGGAAACAACTCCAATCGCAGCCAATGCAACGGTACGCGAAGCAGATGCAGCTTTCATGCAGAAGAAGTACCGCGAAGCGCTGGTTCTGTATGATCGAATCATAGCCGCCAATACTTCAGAATCGGATCACGCCCGCCTGCAGAAGTCTATTCTTCTGGGTGTCCAGGGTAAGACTTCTGAAAAAATCGCGCTCCTCCGCCAACTGGTACAGAACACCAGCTCGCCGGTCGTCCATCAGGCTCGTTTCGAGCTCGCCAATACGTATGTCGAGGAAGAGAAATACCAGGACGCCATCACCACACTCAAGCCTCTGGCGGAGTCACCAGATGCCCGGCTATTCACGGTCCCTGCGCTACTGCGCATCGGCTTTGCCTACCAGGGTCTCGGCAACTCAAACCGCGCCATCGAAACGTATAGAAAGGTCGTAACGGATTATCCGGGCGCGGAAGAACGCAGTATTGCTCTGGAAGCGCTGAAGAATCTCTATATAGAGGTGAATCAACCACAGGCTTATGTCAAACTTCTTCAGGAACAGGATTTGCCGGCGCCAGGTACCGAAGCACTGGATTCCACCTATTACGCAGCGGCTGAAGCACAGATCGCCGCTGGCAGATGGGATAAAGCCAGAACGGCATTGAACGATTATATCGATCGGTATCCGAATGGCGCCTTCAGTACGAGGGCACATTACTATCTGGGTGAGGCGCTGTACCAGCTTAAAGATCAGCAGGCAGCACTCTCAGCATATGATAAAGTCCTGGCCCTGCCCTGGAATGAGTTCTCTGAAACTGCTGCAAGGAGAGCCGCAGAGATGGCCTTCAAAGCTTCCGATTTCTCCAGAGCCATTGCTTATTATCAGTCCCTCAGGGTTCATGCCATGTCCGGCGAAAACCTGCAGCTGGCCTACAGTGGTTTGATGCGTTCCTCCTTCAGACTATCGCAGTTTGAAGCGGCAGCCGCTTACGCAGATACGATCATGAGCCTGCCCGAAGTCGATCCGGGCATCAGACAGGAAGTGCAGCTCATGAAAGCAAAAGCTCTTTACGAACAGGGAAAGAACGCTGAGGCACTGTCTGAGTTTGAATCGCTTAAAACCAGCCGGAACGAACTGGTAGCTGCAGAATCAGGATACCTCATCGCGGAGATACTGCTGAAGCAGAACAGGCTGAAGGAAGCCGAAAAGGCTGCAGCAGATAATATCCGTATTGCCGCTGGTAACGAATATTGGGCCGTCAAGTCGTATCTGCTCATAGCCGATATCCTCGTACGCCAGAAGGATTTATTCAATGCCAGGGCTACGCTGCAAAGTCTCGTCAGGAATACTAAGGATCCTTCCCTGAAAAAGGAGGCCGCCTCCAGATTGGAGGAAGTAAAGAAATTGGAGCAACAGCAAACCAAGCTCCGTGACTAAATATGGATATGATGAGGAGTAAAGCTATTCTTACCGTATTAGCTGCAGGAGTCACGTTTTCTGCCCAAAGCCAGCAGCGTCAGGCAGATACATCTCTGGGGGCCACTACTATCGAGGTGATACAATCCTATAAGCCGGAAGTACGGCAGGTTCCCCGTCCGGAGGTTTCTCCGGATCTCCCACCGCGGGATACCTCCAGTCCTGAGGTGCATTACCAGGTTCCCCAGCAAACGCTGTATTTTACATACTCCGCCAGACCCATTCGTCCCCTCGCTCTCGGCCGGGATAGTATCAATCTGCCATTCAGTAATTATGTGAAGCTCGGAGGGGGGAATCTCTCCACCCTTTATCTGGATGCCGGTCTTGTGCTGGCTAAAGGCAAAGATTTCGAAACCACGTTGCATCTGCACCACCTGAGTCAATCAGGGGAATTGCCCCACCAGGCCATGTCAAGATCAGGGTTCGAAGCTGAAGGGAGTACCACGCGTTTCGATCATATCTGGAAGCTCCGTCTCGACGGTCTGCACAATAGGGTCCACTACTATGGCTACGACCGAACCTTCTTTGAGTATGAACGTGAAGACTTATTGCAGACTTTCACCGGCGCCGATATCAACCTTAGTGTTCGTCCTGCTGACTCCGGCATGTACAACCTGAACTACGCACCGCAGATTGGTCTCTACATCTACAATGATCGATGGGATGCTTCTGAAACCGGTGTACAGCTACAGGTGCCCGTTTCTTATCACTTAAGTGAAGAGCTCAGGGCAGATCTCGGAGTGTCCGCCTCCCTGGTAAAGCTGACCCGCTCAGGCAATAGCATTGATAATAATCAGTTTCAGATACGTCCTGCCATCGCGTTCGACCGGGGCAATTTCTCCCTTCATGCTGGTTTATACCCGAGTTTCGGCTCCGGTGGTTACAATTACCTCCTGCCTGATCTGCGTCTGCGTTACCAGATCCCGCAGTCTCAGGCTGCGGTTACAGTCGGATGGCAGGGACACCTGCAGCAGAATACCTACAAGCACCTCTCTGCTATCAATCCATTTATCAATCCCGCATTCGAAGCAGGTTTTCAGACAAGGGTCACCGAGGCTTACGCCTTGCTGGAGTCCAATATCGGCGAACACCTGAAGCTGTCTGGTAAGATTTCCCTGCTGGAATGGGACCAGATGCCCATATTCCTCAACGATACCGGCGATTTTAAATCGTTCCGGGTCGTCTATCCGGAAGATGTCAAAGCGGTAGGACTGGAAGGAACGGTCCGGTACGACATCGGCAAGTTGCTTAGTGTTGGCGCCAGTGTGATCTATCGTCACTTCTGGGAGCCGGATAATGTGCCGGTCTTTCATGTGCCAGGCATCCGTGCGAGGTTAGATGTAGCCTATACACCGCTTAAGGACCTTACGGTTACGGGTTACGCCACTATTCTGGACAAAATACATGCTATTTCTCGGGCTACTACTTCCCCAAATCCTTTCGCGGGAGAAACCATCCGTCTCAATGGTGTATTCGATCTCGGGTTTGGGGCAGAGTATCAGTTCATCCCCCGTCTCTCCGGTTTCCTCAATGTCAATAACCTGCTGAATAATGATTATCAGCGCTGGTACCGCTACCCCGCGTATGGTTTCAATATCTTCGGAGGGGTACGGTTCAAATTTTAGAAAACCCCAAACTGGTGCTGTAATTCCTGCGATATACTTAACTTACAGCCGCAAATCTTTAGCTGCCTGCAATGGACGTAGCCAAATACATAGGACTTTTTCTACTCAAGAATAATTTTGTTTACATACATGGACTGGGAAATCTTCAATTGAAGAAGCGTCCCGCCGCCTACGAGGGTAATGAACTGGTAGCTTCTTCCTACGAGGTGGTACTCACACCTTCCGGTTCCATTGATGATAATCTGGCCAACTTTATCGCCAATAATGAACAAATAAGCATCAGCAAGGCTTCGAATGCGCTGAGGGATTTCAGCGTGCAGGCACGCGAGGAACTGCAGGAAGGTAAAGATGTCGTCATCCCTGCCATCGGCCGCTTTGTTCAGCAACAGGGCAAGATCGATTTCATCACCGATCAGGCCTTTCAGTTCACTCCGCCAGGCATCCCCACAGTAAAGATCGCTCCGCAGAAACCTGTTGAACCTTTCAGCTCATCTTATCAACAACCACAGCAGCGTACCGCTGCTGCCCAGGAATATGGCGCCCCGGATCCTGACCCCAAAAGCGGCTCAGTCAACTGGCTCAGGGTTGCAGCTGTAGCTTTGGGTTTCATCGTTATGGCGGTCGTGATCTATTTCCTCGTTCAATACATGAGTGATTCCAATAGTACCCGCGATGAGCCTTTACTACCAACTCAGATGGAAATGGAAGCTCCGGCAACGGTTGAATCAGTCGAGCCCGCACCCACTGCTCCCGCTGTGGTAGCTGATGATAACCAGAGCCTCTCCTTTAAAGTCCTTATTGGTCGCCCATATCCCAATCTGGAGCGGGCTATCTGGAGGGTGAATCAACTCAGGAGCTTCGGTCATAAAGTCGAGCTGGATGCTGCTGCAGATTCCTCCAGCTTCGCCGTCGTACTTCCTGTCAGCAGCATCCCCGCCGCAGATACCGCGCACCTCCTCGACTCCCTCAGAAGGTTCCTGGGTGGCGCTACGATCTACGATCAGCAGTAGATTTCAGATGACAGAATTGAGATGTCAGATGACAGATGTCAGATGTCAGATGACAGATTTCAGATGACAGGTGTCATTGTGGAACGAGCCAATGGCTAATGGTTGACGACCAGGCTGGTAATCGCTCCGGCTCATATTGGTTGTGAGTTGTGGGTTGTGGGTTGGGGGCTTTGGCTTTGGCCACACCTGTAAAATTTCAACAGCTTCGTGTAATTCGCGTCCAGTAGTAAACTGTAGTTTCAGTGACGTTGCATGCAACGTCACTACAGTGCCTGCACGGAATGGGCAGCAAGATTAGGCCGCCTGTTGGGTCTGGCTTTGGCTTTTGCCATTGCTTGGGGTTTATTCAAGAACCATGGAACTGCCGGTTATTACTCTAACCACTAACCACTCACGACTAAGCTTGGCCTTTATTCACGAACCATGGAACTGTCGGTTATTACTCTAACGACTAACGACTGCTATGTAGAAAGCAAAGTGGAAGTATATGTGGTCATTCCTGGTCACATAAAGTTATCTATTTTTTAATTCAGCTCTAAAATATAATCTCCGACTG
>JAEYQO010000097.1 GCA_023409975.1 Bacteroidota bacterium
TAAATAATCTCTCAAAGAAGTATGGAAATGGTGTCCATGCCCTCGACAATGTTTCACTCACCATCAACAAGGGTATGTTTGGGCTGCTGGGACCCAACGGAGCAGGGAAATCATCCCTCATGCGGACACTGGCAACGCTACAGGATGCTGACAGCGGATCCGCCCATTTCGGAGAAATAGATGTCCTGAAGCAGAAAGACAGCGTCAGAAAAATACTCGGATACCTGCCACAGGAATTTGGCGTCTATCCACGCACCTCCGCTTTCGACCTGCTCGACTACCTCGCGCTTATCAAAGGCTTCAACAGCAAAGCCGAAAGAAAGGAAATGGTAGAGGCCCTGCTGCATAAAGTGAACCTTTGGGAACATCGCAAGAAGTCGGTCAGCTCCTTCAGCGGTGGTATGAGGCAGAGATTCGGGATTGCGCAGTGCCTGATCGGCAACCCGCAACTGGTCATCGTAGATGAACCGACCGCCGGTCTGGATCCCGGAGAGCGAAACCGTTTTTACAACATCCTGGCAGAGATAGGAGAAAACGTCATCGTCATTCTTTCCACACATATCGTCCAGGACGTCAGAGAGCTCTGCACGCAAATGGCGATCATGGACAAAGGCCGTGTCCTGTTCAGCGGAGCCACTGACGACGCCCTGGATCAGGTTCGGGGTAAAGTCTGGGAAAAGAGGATCAACAAAGAGGAACTGTCACAGTACCAGCAACAATACCAGGTGATCTCGAACAAACTGGTGGGAGGCAAACCGCTGATTCATGTATTCTCCGGATCCATCGCCGATGAAAGCTTCAAGCCTGCAGAGGAAAACCTGGAGCATGTCTTTTTTGCTAAACTCAACGAACTCGTCTAACACCTTAAATCAACCTACCGATGTGGAAGTTCATTAAGTATGAATGGAAATACTGGCTGCGTGCCCCGATGACCTGGATCTTCCTCGGGATCGTTACGTTGCTGGTCTTTGGTGCCGTATCCTCAGAGAATATTGTTATTGGCGGCGGCACCGGCAGCACGCATAAGAACGCACCGCAGACCATCCAGATGCTCTATGGCCTGATGTCGCTCATGTGTCTGCTCATGACTACGGCTTTTATGAATGCAACCGCCAGTCGCGACTTTCAACACAATATGTATCAACTGGTGTTCTCTTCGCCGGTGAAGAAAAGTCATTACTTCTTTGGCAAATTCATCGGGGCGGTCACCATAGCAGCCATTCCGCTGCTCGGTGTTTCTATAGGGGCCCTGCTGGGCCCTGTGATGCCCTGGGTGCAGCCCGAAAGGTATGGTCCGGTCATCTGGGATGGTCACATCTGGGGACTGCTCAGCTTTGCGATTCCCAATATCTTCATCACCGGCGTAATCCTTTTCTCCCTGGCACTCATCTTCCGGAACACCATCGTTTCCTTTGTCGGCGCCATGCTGATCCTGGTTTTCTATGCGATTTCCAGTGGTCTGACCCAGGATATCGAAAAGGAATGGCTGGCCAATATCCTGGACCCCTTTGGTTTCCGCCCTATGAATATCCTGTCGAAATACATGACAGTTGACGAAAAAAACACCATGGCTACCCCACTCACGGGCAGCTTTCTCTGGAACAGGATCATCTGGATTGGGTTCAGCTTCCTCTTGCTGCTGGGAATGTATTTCCGTTTTTCTTTCAACACCAGAAAGCAAAAGGCCTCGGTAAAAAAGAAAATCGAAGATGCAGTGGGCGCAACAAGCCTGCCACCGGTAAGGACTTACTTTCCCAAACACGCCGGAACGGTCACAGCCGGTCTCCTCGCTCGAATGACGAAGTTTGAGCTGAAGGCGATTATCAAAAATCCCACATTCATCATCATCAGCCTGATTGGGGCCATCAACCTGATAGCGAGCTTAACAAGCTTCACCGGTCGCTACGGCGCCAGTCAGTACCCGGTCACCTATGATGTGATCGATACCATACAGGGTTCCTTCTATATCTTTCTGATAGCCATCATCACTTTTTACTCCGGTGTTCTGGTCTGGCGGGACCGGGACGCCAGGATAGCTGAGATTCAGGATGCCTCTCCTGTTCGCACAGGGGCTCTGTTTATCTCCAAATTCCTGGCCATGCTGCTGACCCTCGCGCTTATCATGGCAGGACTGATGGCTATCGGGATGCTGGCGCAACTGGCCCATGGCTATACCCGCCTGCAGCCGGAGGTGTACATCCAGTCCCTGTTAGTCATGGACCTTCTGGGCATCGCTTATATGATCGTTATCGCATTGTTCTTCCACTACCTCATCAACTATCGCTATATCGCCTACTTCGCATTCATCGCCTTCATTGTCGTGAATGCTTTTATCTGGACAGCCCTGGAAGTGGAAACAAACATGGTGGATTTCGGAGCAACACCCTCGGTGATCTATTCCGACATGAATGGTTTCGGTCCGTTCATTTTGTCCGTCACCTGGTTCAATATCTACTGGTCGCTCTTTACGCTGATCCTGGGTTTTGTCGTGTTTGCATTCTACATCAGGGGAAGGGAAACCAGCTTCGGGTGGTGCGTAAGGAACGCGTGGCGTTTGCTCGGGAAAAATGCTTTGGCAACCGGGATTGCCACTGTTTGTTTTATCCTGTGCTCAGGATTTGTTTACTACAACACTAAAGTGCTGAACACCTACCACAGCAGTGAAGAATATGAACTGATGGCTGTGGATTACGAAAAGAAGTACAAACATCTGAAAGGCAAGGTTCAGCCGCGCTGGTATCGACTCAATTACAAACTGGACATTTACCCTGAGGACAGAAATCTTATTGCAACAACGGAAGCATGGATCAGGAATATTTCGTCGGAATCCATTGAGGAAATTCATTTCAATCTACCCTCCGAAGCAGACTCCATGGAAATCCTGATCCCGGGCAGCAAGGTGATCCACAACGATGAAAGGCTGGAATTCAGAACGGTCCGGTTAGATCAGCCGCTCCGGCCGGGCGACTCGCTGATGGTTACCGTTCACTTCCGCAAAGAAACCAGAGGTTTTGAAAATGAAGTCAGCTTTACTTCTTTAACACAAAACGGCACGTTCTTCAACAATCAGCAGATCATGCCCACCATGGGTTATGATCCTAATAGAGAACTGCATGACAAACATGATCGTAAAAAGTACGAGCTGCCGGTGCGCCGGCGGTCACCAACCTTGGATGAAACGAATCTGGATGCGCGGGGGAACAATTACGTTATTTCAGATGCCGACTGGGTGACGGTCAACACAGTGATCAGCACCAGTCCTGACCAGACAGCAGTAGCACCCGGAAGCCTCGTAAGGAGCTGGGAAGAAGATGGAAGAAAGTATTTCAATTATAGTTTAGATCATCCCTCTCTGAACTTTTATTCCTTCATCTCGGCAAAATACGAGGTGGCGCGAAAAGAATGGAAGGGCATCAGCCTGGAAGTGTACTATCAAAAGGACCACGCTTATAATGTGCCTAATATGCTGAAGAGCATTGAGCAATCGCTAAAGTATTACACGGAGAATTTTGGACCTTATAAGCATAAGCAGGCAAGGATCATCGAGTTTCCGAGGTACGCCTCTTTCGCACAGGCCTTTCCCGGAACGATGCCCTATAGTGAAGGCATTGGCTTTATTACGGACCTCCGGGACGTTTCCGGGGAGGATATCGACTTCGTATTCTATGTTGTGGCACACGAGATGGCACATCAGTATTGGGCGCATCAGCTTTGCGGTGCCGACATGCAGGGAAGTGAGCTGATGAGTGAGGGGTTTTCACAGTATGCCGCGCTGATGGTAATGGAAAAGGAATATGGCAGGGACAAGATGAAGAAATTCCTGAAGTATGAAATGGATGGATACCTGAGAGGGCGCAGTATGGAATTTGAAGCTGAAAGACCCCTGATCAAAACAGAGGGCCAGGGCTATATTCACTACCAGAAAGCCAGTGTGGCGCTGTACTACCTGAAGGAAATGATCGGAGAATCCGCGGTCAATAGCGCCCTGCGTTCCCTCCTCGATAGCTTTGCGTACAGGGAACCACCCTATCCTACGGCATTGTCTGCACTCAGAGCGTTCAGGGCGGTAACCCCAGACACCTTGCAATACCTGATCACGGATCTCTTTGAACAGATCACGGTGTTTTCCAACAGAGTGGTTGAGGCCAATGCGACAAAAAAAGGTGAAGGCTGGGAAGTGATCGTCAGGACAACTTCAGAGAAATACTATGCTGATACACTGGGCAAGGAGACTGCTGCTGTACTGGATGATTATGTTGACCTTGCTGTTTTTGGTGAGCAGAAGGACAAGGATCATCCGGCTAAACCACTGATCAGGCAAAGAGTCCGCCTGCAAAGCAGGGACACAAGTTTTACATTCTTCGTGAAAGAACGTCCTTCGCAGGCTGGCATCGATCCATACAACTACCTCGTTGACCGGATACCTGACGATAATATGAAGCGGATAAGTCATTCCGACGGAAGTTAAAAGGCCATTCGGTACCATTTTTCGGTTAATGAGTCCTATCGAAGACGCAGGAAGGCAGGGTAGCTTTGAAGAAATTATTTCCTATGAAAAAGCTCATATTAACCTTCGGGTCTATCCTCCTCCTGAACATCTGCGGCCAGAGCCAGGTCACTGTTACGCAGCTCGGCGGTATTGACACGGTCTACACAGACTTTGTCGAACTGGACAATGGCCAGGTTGCGGGCATTCGCTTTCATGGCGGGTATGCAATTGATCTCTTTGATTTCGACTCCACAGGCCCCGGAGCACTGACGCAGACTATTCCATTGACAGGCAATGGGGAGACGCTCCTGAAGAAGGGAGACTGGCTGTACGCTTTGAACTATGATCTGCAGGCGATCGATCTGAGTAATATTTCCAGTCCACAGGTTCATCCGGTACAATGGATCCCCTTCAGTAGTATAGGTGCAGCCGTTTGGGATGACCTGTTGCTCTCCCTGCACTACCTCAACGGTTTTGAGTACCGGTTTTTGATCTATTCCACTGTAAACCCTGCGTTCCCGGTGGTCGTAGATAGCATGGATCTACCCGCTGAAGCTGCATTTACAATACATGGCAACACCCTCTACTACCTGATGGCAGGTCAGAACCAGGGGCAGAGGATCCGCCGGTACCAGCTGTCGGCTTCAGCACCCTACCTGTCACTTGTGGATTCGTTTGCGCTGAACAACCTGCCCGGGACCTTCATCCCCCTGATAGAAACAAGCGGCGATAAACTTTTCGCAAACGTTGATGATTCCCTGTACCAGTTTCATATCCAGTCTTCAGGTGCGCTGCAACTGGAAAGCCGGAACATGCTGCCCCCGGGTGGCATCGCCATGGCAGCAATAGACAGTCTGACATTATGTTTCAACAATTACCAAACACTGACCGTCTGGTCCATTCCTGAGGACACGATGATCCTCCTCGATTCCACCACGGGCTTTCAGAGTTTCCGGCACATGGGCAAGCTTGGTGACATTCTGTTCTACAATGACATGTTGGAGACCCGCTTCCTGAAAATCAGAAAAGAGGCTACGCACACACCTGGCATTTCTGCTCTGCCACGGATCATCTATGGTCCGAACCCGGTAAAGGATTTCTGGCAGTTCACTTCAGAATCAAAAGGACAGATGATGATATTCAATTCCCAGGGACAGATGATTGAGCGGGTGGTCGCCACTCCGGCTAAACCCGTAATGGTACCAACGGAAAAATGGCAGCCCGGGAATTATTTCTTCCGATTTGTTACCGAAAAAGGTGTACCAACACATGGCAAGCTGATCAAGCTTTAGGCTTCTGTCAACAAAACGGCTCTGGGGTTGTACTTCTTCCGGTACTCAAGGGGTGACAAACCCGTAATTTTTTTGAAAGTCGTTCTGAAAGCCTTCATATCAGAGTAGCCCACATCATACATTACTTCCGTAACCGTAAGCCTGGAACTTTCCAGGCTTTTCTTTGCTGCTTCTATCCGAACCCGCTGCAGGTATTCCAGTACGGAATTCGAAGTCGCTTTCTTGAATCGTCTTTCAAAATTCCTCCTGCTTGCGGGCAACATAGCAGCCAGTTGTTCTACGGAAATCTTTTCGTCCAGATGCTGTTCGATATACTGCTGCACCTTTGATATCTCTTCATCGTCGTGCGACTTCTGACTGTTGAAAATGGTGAAGGGGGACTGGCTGTAGCGGTCCATATCGATCATGAAGATCTTGGAAGCGAGGATCGCCATATCCCTACCCGCATACTTTTCGATAAGGTAGATCAGCAGATTCTGAAAAGACAGCGCTCCGCCGCTGGAATAAATGCCTGCATCATCTGTGATAATCCTGTCGGGAACCAGCAATACATCCGGGAACATCTCCCGGAATTCTGCCGCTGCACTCCAATGGGTAGTACATTTACGGCCCTCCAGCAGGCCGGTGTCTGCAAGAAGAAAAGAACCAAGGCAAAGGCTGGCCAGTTCTGCTCCGTCACGGTATTGGCGGCATAGCCAGGGAAGAAATGGCTTATTCTTTTGCAGTGAGCCAGTAATTTCCTCCTGTATTGCGGGAATGATCACGAGATCTGAATGTTCCAGTTCGTCGATAGTGCGATGTGGTGTAACCGCATAACACCCCTTTTTCAGTTGAGGCGTTTTGGTGAGTCCGACCAGCTCAATTTTGAACAGTGGTTCCCCTACCTGCTGAAGAACGAACTTGTTGATCTCAGAAAAAATCTGGTGAGTGGCTTCTATATGGGTCAGACTGCAATCCCCTTCCGGGATCAGGATACTCACGTGCTTCATAAGAGGAAAATTAACAAACTGTCGTCGGCTGATCAAACTTAAATAACTGCAGTGGCGTTAACTTCCTCTAAAGAAGTGAAACTGAAGCTGGCACCACTGAACAAACCCTTGTCACTCAGTTTCAGCGCCGGGATCACCAGCAGCGCCATGAAGGAAAGCGTCATGAAGGGTGCTTTGAGCGGTGTACCCAACGCCCGCGCCTTCTGGTCAATCTCAATATAGGCGGCTGCCACCTTGTATCCGTCATCAGCACTCATCAGACCGGCAACAGGCAAGGGAAGGCTGGTCACCTCCTGAGCATTGAAAGCAACTGCTACACCTCCCTGGACCCTGACCAGTTCGTTGATGGCTGCCGCGATTGATTCGTCATCAACGCCGACAGCAATAATGTTGTGACAGTCGTGCGCCACAGTGGAAGCGATGGCACCTTTACTGAGTGCGAAGTTGCGAATGAAGGCTATTGCCGGTGGCACGTCAGGCTTATAGCGGTTCAACACAACGATTTTGAGAATATCTCGTTCCACATCCGAAACCCAGTAGCCATCCATGTTTCGTCCCTCGAGCAGCAGCTCATTAGTAATCAATTGACCTTCCACAGCCTCGATCACCCTGAGTTTTTCACTGCCTGCTGTTGCTTTTACACGCAGGATCTCAGGAGCGATGGGATGAGTATCGAACTGATTGATCGGATCAACATGAATAGAGGGCAGCAGGGGTCTTCCATCGGATGCCACCAGTTCACCATTGATGTAGGTACGTTTGATATTCATCTGGTCGGGATGATCGGTGATGATGAAATCAGCCGGATCCCCGACGCGCAGCAATCCTACAGGAAGCTGGTAATGTAGCACTGGTGCGGCTGAGGCGGCGTATAAAGTATCGTACAGATCGTAACCAAGACCAAGGGCCCGTTTCACATGGTTATTGATATGGTGCAGCAGTAACTCGTCGGGATGCTTATCATCACTACAGAACATTACCTGACCGGGAAATTCACGTAACACCGGTATCAACGCATCGAAGTTCCTGGCGGCACTCCCCTCCCTGATGAGACATTTAATTCCTGAGTGTAATTTATCTACAGCCTCCTCGTAGCTGAACGATTCATGGTCTGTAGTGATGCCCGCCCCGGCATAGGTCTTTACCTGATCACCCCTGAGGCCGGGCGCATGGCCATCAATGGGTTTCCCAGCTTCCCTGGCTGCCTTCAATTTTGCCATGACTTCAGGATCGCCGAATAGTACGCCGGGATAGTTCATCATTTCTGCCAGATACCAGATATCAGGATCAGAAAGCAGCTCACGAATTGCTGTTGAATCTATTACGGCACCGGCTGTTTCGAAGAAAGTGGCCGGCACACAGGAGGGTGCTCCAAAGCATATCTTAAGGGGTGTTTGTTTGCTATTGGCGATCATATACCGGACGCCTTCGATGCCGCAAACATTAGCGATCTCGTGGGGATCAGAAACAGTGGCCACCGTACCATGAACGACAGCCAGTCGGGCAAACTCCGTCGGCACCAGCATGGAGCTTTCGATGTGGATATGCGCGTCGACGAAGCCCGGTAGTATGTAGTCCTCTACCGGCCCGGAAACTTTCTCAACCGAAGAAATGATTCCGTCAGTGACGGTAATGGCTGCAGGAAAGGTTTCGCGATGGAAAATATCTATGAAATTGGCTTTGATGGTATAATTGCTCATACCAGAAAGTTAGCCAATTCCCGGGTTTTTCCGACGAAGTTGGTGGGCAGATCAATCCATCATAAAGAAGCAGAAAACTTCGGCAGGACCATGAACTCCGACAACCAGCGTCTTCTCTATATCTGCTGTCCGGCTGGGCCCTGTATTCAGATTGATCATAGAAGGAAGGTTGTTTCCGTACTTTTTGGCCATGAAGTCCAGACCATCCTGGAGGTCAGGGAGCACCTGATTGGCATAGGCTACGACGATATGGACGGGGTAAAAAACCGATCCGATGCGTCCTAATGGTTGCCGGCTACTAAATAGGAATGAGCCTGTACGTGCGATAACAGCCTCACACCCGGTAATACAGGCTTCGGCAGTCGCATTTTCGGGCAGCGCTGCTTTTACGAAGTCAAGTTTATTGTTCTGGCATTTCTGAATAAGCTCGGGCACTGTGCAAACCAGGTTGCTCCAGCCCCGGGTGTCGTAAAGGGCATTGATATTCTCGAGGAGCTCCTGTTCATTAGCACAGAAGACAAACTTCCCTCCAAGCTTTGTAAACTCCTCAGCAAAAGTTTCCTCTGCTGGCGCTTCAGGTATATTGTATAGGGCAACTGCATCCTTTTCAGCCTCCGGAAAAGGCATTGGAAGTTTATCCTTGGCTAAACCCGTACGAATTTTTCCCAGGATCTTTTCTCTTGCTTTAGAAGTCTTGAAGGTGGACATTTTAGTGGTTAGTCGTTAGTCGTTAGTAACTATTGGTTTGTGGTTAATCGTTAGTCGTTAGTAACTAGTGATTTATGGCTAATCGTTAGTCGTTAGTAACCAATGGTTTGTGGCTAATCGTTAGTCGTTAATAACTAGTGGTTTGTGGCTAATCGTTAGTCGTTAGTAACTAGTAGTTTGTGGCTAATCGTTAGTCGTTAGTAACTAGTGGTTTGTGGTTAATCTTTAGTCGTTAGTAACTTGTGGTTTGTGGTTAATCGTTAGTCGTTAGTAACTAGCGGTTCCCGAATGGGAGGGGGCTAAATTAAAAAGGACTGGTGACTTCTTAAAGTCACCAGTCGCAATCTTTAAGATGGATAAATCTGATTATCTGATGGTAGTTGTCCGGCTACCGGGGGAATTCCCTCATTGGGGGACATGTCTTCATAGGGTCGCTGACCGATCAGCCGCTCGAGGTCGTCCTTAAAGAGCACTTCTTTCTTAAGCAGCTCTTCGGCCAGGGAACGCAGATGATGCATGTGTTCGCGCAGAAGATCCTTAGCCCGCTCATATTGTTCTGCTATGAGCTTGCGCACTTCTTCATCGATCATTTTGGCTGTTTCCTCAGAATAGGGCTTGCTCATGGAGTATTCCTGATTACCATCGTAATAGGATACATTGCCGACCTTTTCATTCATACCATAGATACTGATCATGCTGTAGGACATCTTGGTAATACGCTCCAGGTCGTTTTGTGCACCGGTAGATACTTTACCGAAGATCAGCTCCTCTGCGGCACGGCCGCCAAACAGCGCTACCATCTGGTCCTGCATCTGTTCCAGCGTGTATAAATATTGTTCTTTAGGAAGATATTGTGCATAACCCAGGGCAGCCACACCACGAGGTACAATAGAAACCTTGATCAGCGGATGAGCATGTTCCAGGAACCAGCCACAGATAGCATGACCTGCTTCGTGGAAGGCTATTACTTTCTTCTCATCAGGAGAAATGATCTTGTTCTTCTTTTCCAGTCCTCCAATCACACGGTCGATGGCATCGTTAAAATCACTCATCTCCACTTCATCCTTACCCTTTCTAGCTGCTATCAGCGCTGCTTCATTACAGATATTAGCTATGTCTGCACCGGCAAACCCAGGTGTCTGCACCGCCAGTTTGGTGATATTGAGGTCCTTTGACTTTTTAATAGGCTTAAGATGCACTTCAAAGATCTTCTCACGACCTTTTACATCCGGAATATCGATGGATATCTGGCGGTCAAACCTTCCCGGACGCAGCAAGGCTGTATCGAGTACATCCGGTCTGTTGGTTGCAGCAAGCACGATGATACCGCTGTCGCCGCTAAAACCATCCATCTCAACAAGAAGCTGATTCAGTGTATTCTCACGCTCATCGTTACTCATTACGACGTTTTTACCACGTGCGCGGCCGATGGCATCTATCTCATCGATAAAAACGATACAAGGTGCTTTTTCGCGAGCCTGTTTAAACAGATCCCTGACACGGCTGGCACCCACACCCACGAAGAGTTCTACGAAGTCGGAACCCGACATGGAAAAGAAAGGCACCTGAGCCTCACCGGCTACCGCTTTTGCCAGGAGCGTTTTACCGGTACCCGGAGGACCTACCAGCAGCGCACCTTTAGGGATTTTACCCCCCAATGCAGTGTATTTCTTCGGATTCTTAAGGAAATCTACGATTTCCATCACTTCTACTTTTGCTTCATCCAGGCCCGCCACATCATTAAAGGTGATATTGACACGGGTGCCTTTTTCGAACAACTGGGCTTTGGATTTTCCGATATTGAAAATACCACCTGTTCCGCCACCTGGTGCTCCGCCACCCATTTTCCTCATGATCAGGAACCACATGGCCACCAGAATGATAATGGGAAGGAGGAAGGAACCAAGTATCTCACGGAACCAGTTCGCACGGACATCATAGAACACCTCAGGTTCTTTTACACCTGTCGGCATCTTCTGAAGGGCGTCCTTCATGTAATCACGGAAATTCTCATCATTCCCGATACGAAATGTGAAAGCAGGGCCTTTATCCCCTTTGTTAACCGCTTCAGGACCTGATTCTGGTGCCTGTTGCCTGGCATTATCAGTAAGGAAAACCTCTACCTCGCTATTGTTTACCACTTTGACATGGTCTACCTTACCCTGATACAGGTATTCATCCCGGAATTCCTGGAAGCTTTTGGTAGTGGCCGTGGTGTTGAAATTGCTGGTATAAAGCTGAAGGACAATCAACGCAAGCGTGATGATACCATATACCCAGTAGATATTAAAACGCGGTCCTTTCCGATTCGGCTTATTTTCGTTCCCCGGTCCCCCGGTTCTTTTGTTGTTATCTTCCATTGGTCCTGTAGTCGCTGTTTGTATTTGTAGTTAAGGCAATATTAATCATTATGCTCCATACGCCCTGCATCTTCCCAGAGGCTTTCAAGGTTGTAAAAATCCCTCTGTTCCTTCTGGAAAACATGTACCACGACATTCACGTAATCCACCAACGTCCAATGGTCTCCATGCTCCACATGGTATGGCTTTTCGCCACATTCCTTCCACACTAATTCCTCTACAGTGTCTGCTATCGCCTTCACCTGGATATGGGAGTTGGCTTCGCAGATAATAAAGAAATCTGCTACGGCCTCATCTATCTTTCTGAGATCGAGTGAAACGATTTGTTCAGCCTTCTTGTCTTTAATGCTTTTTAGAATGGATTTGAAAAGCTTGCTGTTCCTTGTAAGCCTGTTCTCTGATTTCTTCCGGCTATGCAATGCGGTGATTATATTATCCAAATGCTTTTATTCTGTTTGGTTTGGCAATTATCTTTACAATCAAAATTACTGAATCTTTGGCTCACAACTGGAGGGCATTGTATGATGCTCCAATAATCGAGCTCGATGTCATTGATAGTACCAATAACTATGCCATGCGGCTGATCGATGCCGATACGGCACAAGAGGGTTTGACGATCGTTACCGGAGAGCAAACTCAGGGGAAAGGACAGCGGGGGCGCAGATGGGAAGACACAGCCGGCGACAGCCTGTTAATGAGCGTGATACTCAGTCCGAAAATCCCTCTTGAAAAACAGTTCGCTTTCAATGCTACCGTTGCTACTGCTTTCGCCTCGGTACTTGCAGATCTGTACGAGCAATGGGACGTGAAAATCAAATGGCCGAACGATATAATTATTAATGACAAAAAGGCAGGCGGCATATTGATCGAGAACGTCTTGAGAGGGCGGCAATGGTCGTATGCCATTGTTGGGTTCGGTTTAAACCTGTATCAGCCACACTTTCCCGAAAACCTTCCCTTTGCCACTTCGCTACAGATCGCTTCCGGTAAGCGGTTTGACCGGATAGCACTCTTGCAAGACTTCAGAAAACGACTATTCCAGTTACTTGCAGAAGGAATTGAAGAACAGCCAGCCATGGACCGGTATAATGAATTCCTTTACAGGCTGCAGGAAGAACAGCAATTCTCAGACGGTGAAAAGGACTGGAAAGCCCGGGTGCTCGAGGTGTTAACAGACGGCACTCTACTGGTTCTGGAGACCTCCGGTATTCAGAAGGCTTATACTCACGGATCAGTAATCTGGAAATGGAAATAGAACGGGATATGGCTATGAAGCATTTAAATAGTTTGATTTATCCTCTTGTTTTGATCGCACTGGTCCTCCTCGGGTACCATGAGATCTTTGGGGCCGGCATCAACAACTGGGACGATGAAGCCTATGTCTTTGAAAACCCTGACGTTCATGCTATCACTGCCGAGAATCTCAGCCTATGGTTCAGCAAGTATTATATCGGCAATTACCATCCCCTGACGATGCTCTCCTATGCTGTCGACTGGCAGCTGGGCGATGGAGCCCCATTTCAATTTCATCTTACCAATATCCTGCTGCACCTTATCAATGCCATCCTGGTCTTCCTGCTTGTAAAGCGCCTCACTTCCGATTCCAGGATAGCATTTTTCGTAGCAGCTTTATTCGCTATCCACCCTGTGCAGACGGAAAGCGTATCCTGGATCGCCGAACGTAAAAATGTTCTCTATGGCTGTTTCTTTCTTGCCTCCTGCATTTGCTATCTAAGCTGGGTGAGACACAAGAAATGGACATGGCTGCTTGCAGCCACGCTCCTCGGCATCAGCTCCATGCTTTCGAAGGCTGCGGCTTTACCACTGCCTTTTGCCTGGCTGGCACTCGATGTGTATTTGGGACGAGATATCAGAAAAGTATGGATGGAGAAGATGCTCGTTCTGATCCCGGCATTGGTTGTAGGTTTTATCGGCATACAGGCACAGGAAGAGGGTGGTTTTCTAAACCTCAATCCGGAAATCAATCTGATACAACGTCTGATATTTGCCGGCTATGCTTATACTGTTTATATCCTGACTACCATTGCACCCGTCAATTTATCGGTCTGGTATCCTTTCCCGAGATCCGTCGAGGGGCAACACATTATTGGTTTTACCTGCACGCTTCTCATTCTGGCCCTGGGTATCAGAAGTCTGATCAAAGGGAAACGCGTTCTATCAGGTAGCGTTTTGTGGTATAGCGCCACCATATTTGTGGTGTTACAACTGGTGCAATTCGGTGAGTCGCTCCATGCCGACCGATACCTTTACCTGCCATTGGTCGGTATTCTAATTCCACTGGTCTACTATCCAGTCCGCTGGTTTGAGGGAAAAAAACTTCAGCCGGTCATTACCGTCATCCTTACTCTGTTGCTTCTGCTCTTAGTTGTAACTACCTACCAGCGTAATAAGATCTGGCTTTCAGAGCGGAATTTCTGGATGGCCATACTGGACACTTATCCCAATTCAGGTGTGGCGCAATATAGCATGGGCGCGGCCTACCTGAGGGAGGGTGATTATATCAATGCAGAGCCGCACCTGAATGCTGCCGTTCGCTTCGAGCCCTCTAATTATAAGGCCTGGTATAACAAAGGTGTCCTGCATCTGAGACAGCACCGTTTGAAGGAAGCCCTGGAATCGCTGAACCGGTCGCTGGACATCCAATTCTATGAAAAGGCCATTTTTACGAGGGCGTTGGTCTACCAGCAGGCAGGCAGGTTTACTGAAGCACTTGCGGACGCCAACACCATCCTGAATAGTGAACCGGCTAACCCGAGAGCTCATTTCGTTAAAGCAGATGCTCTGGAACAGTCGGGCAGGATTCAGGAAGCTGTAGAAAGCTACAGTGCAGCGATAAACTATGAGCCTGATGAACCCATGTTCAGGATGAGAAGAGGCATTGCACTGGCCAAACTGAAGGCGTTTGGTCCCGCAGAGCAGGACCTGAGTATGGCGATTGAAATGAACCCCGGTAATGGCGCTTATTGGTACTGGAGGGGCCTGATCAAACGACATTCCGGAAAGAATCCCTGCGATGATCTGCAACAGGCCATTCGGTTGGGATTCGGAGAAGCCAGGGGCAAGGGGTGCGACTAATTCCGGGACGATGACTCAAAGCCC
Organism: Bacteroidota bacterium; assembly: GCA_023409975.1. Classification (GTDB taxonomy): domain Bacteria; phylum Bacteroidota; class Bacteroidia; order Chitinophagales; family Chitinophagaceae; genus JAFIGV01. The sequence goes on from JAEYQO010000097.1 coordinate 14,659, forward strand.
CCTGGTTAGAGCCCAGTTAGTCAGCATAGATAGCCCCTCGGTAGTGCCTACTGATTCAGGATGAAACTGAAAGCCCACCAAAGGGAACTGTCTGTGCGCAATAGCCATGACGGCATTGTCGTCCTGCGCTCTCGCGATCACCTCGAAACCAGACGTTTCCAGACCCTCCAGCACCAGCGAATGATACCGCATCACTTCAATTTCCTTTGGCAGGCCTCTGAACAGGGAGTGATCCTCAAGTCTGATCCTGCTCACCTTCCCATGCATAGGATAGGCCGCATGTACCAGTCGCGCTCCAAAGTACGCTCCAAGTGCCTGATGGCCCAGACACACGCCCAATATCGGGATCCTCTGATGAAACCTGTCTATTACCTCCATGCAGATGCCAGCTTTGGCAGGTGTTTCAGGACCCGGCGAGATAATGATGCGGTCAGGCGCTAATGCTTCCAGCTCATCCACAGTAATCTCATCATTTCTGAACAGCCTGCATTCAAAGCCCGTCCGGCGCAGATAGTCCAGGAGGATAAAACTAAAAGAGTCGTAATTATCGATCAGTATCCACATCGTCAGAAGCTTCCGGATCAGTCTTTTCAAAATAGTTATTGAGATCCTCCATTAAATCCTCAGCAAAAGGCAGGATCACACCGGCTTTCTGGACCACCCAGGGGGCCACCGGCTCAATATACGGCAGGGTTCTGGACGCAGCGCTCATGTCGGGTTTGATCAGGTTCATCTGGGTGGCCAGCCAGATTAGAGAACTCCAGATAAACAACCCGAGAAAACTATAAAGCAGCCCTCCAAGCACCCCGTCCAGCCACCCCAGCATGGCGAGTCTGGTAGTGGCCTTTAGAAGCGAGGCCAGGAGTCGTACCAGCAGAATAACACCAACAAACAGGACGGCATAACTGATGAGCTGAACCCAGCCAGATGTCAACCACCCCTTTTCAAGCAGCCATTCTGAAAACACCCCTGAAAGCTTCAAGGCGCAGATAACCCCCAGAACAATTGACAGGACGGAAAAAACGGCTATAATGAATCCCTTCATATAGCCGCGAATAAAAAACAGGATCAGTAGAGTGATGCCGATAAAGTCGAGCATACGCTATTGAGATAATAACTGTTTAACCTGCCCGGAAATCACTTTACCGTCAGCACGCCCGGCCATTCTTTTTGTAGCCTGACCCATCACCTTGCCCATATCAGCCGGAGAAGACGCACCTACTTCAGCGATAATCGCTTTTAATTCCGCCTGGATTTCTTCTACGGACATCTGTGCTGGCAGGAATCTTTCGATGATGACCAGCTCCTCGCGTTCCTTCTGTGCAAGATCTTCCCGCTGTTGCTGTGTAAAAATCTCAAGTGAATCTCTTCTCTGCTTTGCCATCTTTTGCAACATCTTCACCTCGTCCGCCTCAGTCAGTTGATCAGCGGCGTTTGCGGAAGTTTTTTCAATCAGAATTGCTGCCTTGATAGCGCGGAGGGTACGTAATGCGGCCTCGTCCTTTGCTCGCATGGCCGTTTTCATTTCCTCCATTACTTTCGATTCGAGTGACATAAAAAACGTTTAGTGTTTATTAGTTATGGTAAATGATACTGTCATCGTTAATACTAACTGGAATGCCCGCACCCTGGCCTCTCTACTCAGCTTTTGCTGTATCATTTTCATTTGAGGCATTAAGGGCATCCGCTGCCTTACGGTGAAATTCCTTTGCAAATTCTCTGATTTCCTTTGCCAGTTCGTCATTCCGGGTAGCCCGTGCATAGGTTTCTGCCATACCGTAAAAGCTCTGGTAGAAGAAATCATTCATTTCATCCACCATCATCTTCTTCGTCCAGAGGTCGATCCGCAAAGCTGATTTTTCATCGCCATCCCAGAGGCCCAGCAACACGCCCTTAGCTTTCTGAAAATCGTCTACCCCACCCCCAGGAGCATTCCAGGAAATCGTTTCAGGCATTTTTTCCTCATCCAGTTCAATCTCTATATTGATTTGTGACTTCATATTCTTTTATATTTTAGTTTAGTTATTACCCGTCCATTTATCCAGTTGACGCACACAGGCCAGCATATCCTTTGGCAGGGTGGCCTCTGCAGTAACCGTAGTACCGTCCTGCTTGACGAAACTTAGCCGATAGGCATGAAGTGCTAATCGGTTTAGTAACGGACGTTCAGTTTCTTCCTTTTCAGATAGCTTATATTTTTTCTTGATATTGGAAAGCAGGAATGGCTTACCGTCGCCGTATAACGGGTCGCATACAATGGGATGACCGATCGACTGCATGTGAACACGTATCTGATGCGTTCGCCCCGTATGGATCTGGAACTGGGCTAAGGCGTATAAAGGCCATTGATCAGTGATGCGATAATCCGTGATCGAAGCCTTACCGCGTCTCGTAGTAACCATTTTTCCTTTGATAGTTGGATGCTCTGCGATAGGGGCCTCGATACGTCCCTGTTCCGGCACAACGTTCCCGATGACTAGTCCGGCATACAGTTTAACCACATCGTGCTCCTGAAACAGAAGTGAGAGGTGCTTATGAGTGGCTTCGTTTTTTGCGAAACAGACCACCCCACTGGTTTCCCGGTCAAGCCGGTGAACGACCCAGATCTGGTGTTTGAGATTTGCTTCCAGGAGCCGGTTCAACGACGGCAGGTCCTGATTGAACCTGTCCGGTATGACCAGCATACCAGAAGGCTTGTTTACGATAATCAGATCGTCATCCTCGAATAACACATCCAGCTTCATGAATCCGCCACCTTTAAATTAAAATACTGCTTTAAACATTTGTCTTCTTCGGCTCGCATCTGCTCCTTCTGAGTGCTTGTTTTGTCTTTGAATCCGCAAAGATGCAACACGCCATGAAATATCACCCGGTGCAGCTCCTGTGTATAATCCACCTGAAATTTCCCGGCATTCTCCTGCACGCGCTCGGAGCTGATATAGATTTCTCCCTGGAGCTGAGCAGTTGTTTCGCTCAGATTGAAGGTGATGATATCTGTGAAGGTCTCATGATTAAGGTAGTCCTGATTGATCCTCAGCAGATAATCATCATTGCAAAAGATGAACGTTAGGTCCAGTTGCTTTACTTCAGGACGATACGTGTTAACAAGGGACTTCAGAAACTTGCTGAGCTTCCTTCTGTCACTCAATCTGGAGCGGACATTCTCTTCGAAATATTTAACAGCCATCCGGAGTGCGAAGGTCGTAATTTTGTCTGTAAGGCTGTGTAACCCTTAATTTTGTGTATAATGAGTATTGTTGAAGAACAGGTCTTGAGACTCTCCCAACTGCCCGCCGGCAGGAAAGCTGTGATCCGGGATCACCAGCAAACCGATTTTAAGCTGACGCTGATGGAGATGGGTTGTATACCCGGAGAACCTGTTTGGGTAGAAATGATCGCTCCGCTGGGTGATCCGATGGCCATCAACATAGCCGGTTACTATCTCAGTATCCGGAAACGGGATGCCGACAATATTCTGGTATCGGTTGATCCGGAATAACACCTCCGGCCCGGTTCTCTATCAGTTTTGCTTTAGTTTTGCGCCATGCATATCGGGCTGTATTTCGGAAGCTTCAATCCTATCCACATCGGGCACCTTATCATCGCCAATCATGTTGTTGAACACACAGAGGTAGACAAAGTCTGGTTCGTTGTTTCGCCACATAATCCGCTAAAAGACTCCCATACCTTACTGAACGAATATGACAGACTGCATCTGGCAGAACTGGCTATCCAGGATAATCCAAGGTTTCGGGCCAGCAATGTGGAATTTCACCTCCCCAAACCATCCTACACCATTGATACACTTACTTATCTCAGTGAGAAATTTCCCCTGGAGCGCTTTTCGGTGATCATCGGATCGGATAGCTTTCAGAATATTCATCGCTGGAAAAATTATCAGCAGCTCATAAAGCATTACAGCTTCATCGTTTACAGACGGCCTGGATTTGACATTAATGAGACGCACGGGGCGCAGTTGCAGTTCATGGAGGCACCCATGCTGGATATCTCAGCAACTTTCATCAGGAAACAGATCAAAGCAGGAAAAAGTGTCAGATATCTCCTGCCTGAGCGTGTATTCAACTGCGTTGAAGAAAATCGTTACTACCTGTAGTATTTCCTTTGATAGAATTTGCCGGCTGCGAGGAATTACCACTGGCGCCGGTTGTAAATTCAACTCTGTAGATCCGTATCAGTAACAGGAGATAGGAAATGAGAAGTGGACCGAAGATCAACCCCATGAAGCCGAATATCGGTATACCTACGATAACCCCGAAAACCGTCACCACAGGATGTACATCTCCCAGTTTCTTGAGAATGGTAAACCGCAGCACATTATCAATGCTCGAGGTAATGATCACCGAGTAGAGAAACAACCCTATACCGGCACCTACATGATCAGTCGCTATCATATAAACGCAGATGGGCGCCCAGATGATGGCAGAGCCAACGATGGGAAGAACGGAGAAGATGCCGGTCACGATACCCCAGACAAGGGCCTCCGAAACCCCAAAAATGAAATATCCCAGGGCTGCTACGATAGCCTGACTCAGCGCCAGCATTGGTATCCCGATAGCATTGGAGACCACCATAACACGGGTTGCCTCCCAGATATTGTCGATATTATCCTCCTTAAGGGGAAGGAATCGCTGAATCTTCCTTTCCATCTTCCGGCCATCCACCAACATAAAATAGAGTAGAAAGAAAGCTAGAACCAGATTGAGCAGAATATCGGCGGTGGCAGACAGAAAACCGGGCACCGTGGCTGCCAGATTATTGGTCATCTCGCTCAGTTGCCCTTCATCCATTTTCATCTGCGGTATAATTCGCTGCAATCTTGCGGAAAGCATCTCCATAAGCTGCGACAACTGTTCGGGATTATGAAGAAAAGCGTAGAATTTTGGTAACAGTATCTGGGCACAGACAGCAAAGGGAAGCACGAAGACCATTATGGAAATGAAGATGAGCAGAATGGCAGTAGACCATTTCTTCCAGTTCCCTACAACCGTCAGCTGGAAATAGCGTTCACGGAGGAGAATGTATAGGGTAACAGCACCGAGAATGCCCGGCATAAAGGTAATCACCTGCCTTCCAAGAACAACGACCAGCAAAATGATTACAGCTAAAAGGAGAAACTGTTTGAGTGTATCGGTACGAAGAACGTTCATTTCGAAATATGGGGTATTGAACCACAGCCATACAATGCCATTTAAAATCCTGCCACTAAATCCAAATGGCATGATATTTATTAGCTTTAGAGTAGAATTTCCTAACGATTAAAATTTTCACACATGGCAAACACTGGTAAAACTGTAGCAACGCTACTGATTGGAATGGCCGTTGGCGCAGCAGTCGGTTACATCTTAGCTACCGACAAAGACACACGCTCAGAAAACCTTCGCAGAATTCGTGACAAATATGCAGACCTTAAAAACAAAGTAACCAGACAACATCCGCAGGATCTGGAAGAGGAAATCTACAACGCCTAAAACTGATAAGATATAATGAGCTTTATCAGTAAATGGAAAGATAAGATCTCACATTATGTCGATGTCCGTCTGAATCTGCTTAAACTGAGTATGATTGAGCGGACATCGAACATACTCAGTTACCTGATCTTTGTATTTATAGGATTGTTCCTCTCTGTCTCGGTTCTTATTTTCATTGGGATTGGAGTGGGCGAATACTTTGCTGATGTATTTGACTCCAGGGCGGCTGGTTTCTTCACAGCAGCTTTGATGTACATCATCCTATTAGCTATAATGTTTTTACTGCGCAAGCCCATCACCAATGGCTTTGCCGGTATTTTTATCCGGATAATGACGGCTCCTGATCCCGATGAGGAACAAGAGCAACCCCGTAAGGATGTCCCTGTTGAATAGACAACAAGCTATCAATGAAATTGTATTCAAAGCAACTTAAGAGCCTGGAAGACCTGAAGCGTGAGAAGCATGTTATGCGCTATGCTGCAAAGCACTCGAATGAAATGATCAGCTTCAAAGAACTGGGCCTGGAGAACGATTCAACCACAGATGCTGCTGGCGCGGGACTTGCCGGCACGCTGATCTCTGCATTAGGCTCCAAATCGCTTTTCAATTCCCTGCTGGCCATCGCACCTCCTTTATTGACGATGATGGGAAAATCCTCCAAAAAGAAGAAGAGCAACCCCCTGGCATCACTTGCTAAAGAAGTAATATTAGGTTACATCAAGTGGAAAGCAATAGAAATGGCCTACCGTGGCGTAAAGAAAATGGCCGGCAAGAATAAAAGCGACAAATCGGAATAGATCACCCTTGTTTCTTCTCGTGCACTGAAACTATGGGAATGGAGGTCATCTTCACCATAGCTTTTGTATGGCTTTTGTGAAAGAGCCTCTCAAAGAATCCGTGTTTCTGGGGCATAATTACCAGCCAGTCCATTTGGTTGGCCACAACGAAATCATGAATACCCTCATCCACACTCTCTTTTTCTACATAATGATAAACCGGATTTAAGGCAGAAATCGATTTGTGCAGGGCGGTATTTTCCACCGATGCGGCTGGTGGCTGATCTACTTCTTCGTTTACATTCAACACATGAAGCTGGGCTCCTGTTGTTCTTAGTATCTTATCGAGGGCGCCCATATCGACAGGATGTGAAAAATCACAGGCAAAACAGATGTTGACAGGCCTGGAATATTGCATACCTTCCGGAACAGCAAGAACGGTGTGATTGAGATTCTTAAGTGCGCTAACCACATTACTCCCAAACCAGAGCGAGGAATTACCAAGACCGCTATTACCCAGTATTATCAGCTCAGGATTCTTGTCATTTACATATTCTTCCACACAGTCAATAACATCGCCAAACATGATCTTTTTTTCTATCATCAACTGAGGGTACTCCCTTCGCAGCTCTGCCAACTGAGCATCCAATCGCTCATCTGCTATGTCCCGGCCCTCATCAACCGGCATGATCGGCATGGGTGTATCACTAAAGGTGACAGGAATAATGAACGAATGAAGTATTACGACAGATGTGTCGAGATCAGCGGCCATTTTACAGGCGAAATGGACTGCGTTCTCAGCAACATCCGAGAAATCTGTGGCAACAAGTATATGACGCATAGGAGCAACAATTGTCCTGAAAAATTAACCAAAAAAATTGAGTTGGAACAGGGGAAACAGAAAAGCCGGTGTCCTGGAGACATCCGGCTGAATGAAAAACTTGAAAAGCAGAAGCTTCTAGCTTTTCGCGGTTCTCGATTTGATCTTATCAATCGCACTTCTCGTGAACTCGGAGAGCACCAGACGGCCACTGATCGCAGCCCTGTCCATCAGAAGTGTATCCCAGTGTTCAGTTCCGTGCCATACCACCTTTTTCAACTGGGCCATGGCATCCGTGCTACCATGCGCCAGACGCTCTGCAAGAACCCGAACTGCCTCATCCATCTCATCGGTCGAAGCGTGAATCTCCGCATACAGGCCGTGTTTCTTTGCCCATTCTGCAGAACGCCATTCAGTAGCATCAATTGCGAGTTGTGAAAAACAGGAAAGTCCCAGTTTCCTTTCAACCGCAGGACCAACAACGAACGGACCTATTCCGATAGCAAGTTCACTCAGCTTTACTGAAGCCTCATCGGTGGCTATGGCATAATCGACCGCCGCTGCCAGTCCAACACCCCCACCCACGGCCTTGCCATGGATGCGTCCAATAATGAACTTGTGACACTTTCGCATCGCGTTGATAACATTCGCAAACCCACTGAAAAATCGCTTTCCGTCGGCTTCATTGTTTATCCTCACCAACTCGTCAAAAGATGCTCCCGCGCAAAATGCTTTCTCGCCGGCACTTCTGAGAATAATGACTTTAACCCTTTCATCAACGCCAAGATCGTTTATTGTCCTGGCCAGGTCGCTTAAAATGGCGCCCGGAAGGGAGTTGCTGGCAGGGTGAAAAAATTCTATGGTGGCTATTCCATGATCTAATTCGGTACGAACGTAGCCTTCTGGATGTTGCATATAGTATCTGGTATCAATAATTGTTTTAAAAAAATCAGACTAAGCTTCCTGATTACGTTTCTTCACCATCGTCAGGATGGTTGCTATGGCAACCGTTTCACCGGTTTCGTCATAAACATCCACCAGCCATTTCACAATGCCCTTTGCGATATCTTCCTCTGAACGCTTTTCCTGATCTACTTTCTCTTTTACAGTAAGTTTCACGCCTATGGTCATCCCGGGATAAACAGGCTTTGTAAACCGGCACTCATCGATTCCATAGTTCAGCAGCACCGGACCTTTCTTTGCATCCACAAAAAGACCTGCAGCTTTCGACAGGATGAAGTATCCGTGAGCCACCCGCTGTTCAAAGATGGTGCCCTCCAGAGAAGTGGCATCCATATGGGCGTAGAAATTATCTCCGCTGACGTTTGCAAAATTGGTAATGTCTGTTTCAGTAACAGTATGTTTAGCCGTAACGAGGGTGTCACCGACATTCAGGTCTTCGAAATGTTTACGGAAAGGGTGTACTTCTGTTTCATTCTGGAGCCCACCCTGCTGGTATACATTCGTGATACGGGAAAGTGTAGTGGGAGAACCCTGTATGGCAGTTCTTTGGAGGTAGTGCATCACGCCTCTCTTACCACCCATCTCCTCTCCACCGCCGGCACGTCCCGGACCACCATGAACCAGCATTGGGAGTGGAGATCCGTGACCGGTGCTTTCTTTGGCACATTCGGCATTCAGAATAAGGATTCGACCATGCATGACGGCAGTACCCATAACGAAATCTGTAGCTACGCTGTCATCCTGGGTAATGATGGAACCAACCAGAGAACCACGCCCCATTTTAGCCAATTCGATGGCATCGTCCAGATCATTATACGGCATGACCGTTGCTACCGGTCCGAAAGCCTCTACATTGTGACAGTCTACTTTCTGAAACGGATCGCTGTTAAGGAACACCAGAGGAGGCAAAAACGCTCCTTTCTCTTTATCGGCCCCGATTACTTCGAATTTCTCCAGATCGCCGATAATGATTTCCTGAGTTTTCGAAAGTAACTGAACCTTTTCCCTAACCTCGTTTCGCTGACTTATGCCAGCCAGAGGGCCCATTCGCACTCCTTCCACTCCAGGATTACCGATCGTAGTCTGCTGAAGGCGCTTACCCAATGCGATCTGGACATCTTCCACCCTGTCAGCGGGTACGATGATCCTGCGGATAGCGGTACATTTCTGACCGGCTTTGGTCGTCATTTCCCTGACACACTCTTTGATGAAAATATCAAACTCCGGCATCCCTGGTCTCACATCAGGTCCCAGTACACAACAGTTCAGGGAATCAGCCTCCATATTGAATGGCACGGCTTCTGCGAGTATTCTGGGATGGGACTTGAGCTTTCTACCGGTGTCTGCGGAACCGGTGAATGTCACCACGTCCTGTGTTTCTACAGTGTCAAGAATTCCTCTTGCCGATCCGCAAATAAGCTGCAGAGAACCTTCCGGAAGGATATTCGACCTGATGATTTCTTCAAAAACCGCCTCCGTAAGGAATGAAGTCAACGTGGCCGGCTTCACGATCGCCGGAACGCCCGCAAGCAGGTTGACCGCTATCTTTTCCAGCATCCCCCATACCGGGAAGTTGAAGGCATTTATATGAATAGCTACTCCCTGACGGGGCACCATAATATGGTGTCCGATAAAGGTTCCGTTTTTGGAAAGCTTTATCGCCTCCCCGTCAACATAAAATCGTTCATCCGGAAACTGGCGGCGAAGACTGGCATAGGAGAACAGGTTTCCGATGCCACCCTCAATATCTACCCAGCTATCTGCGCGGGTAGCTCCGGTGTAAGCACTGATCTGGTAGAACTGTTCTTTCTTTTCCAGCAGATGCAGAGCCAGCGCTTTAAGCATCCGTCCCCGCTGGTGAAAGGTCATCTTCCTCAGTGCCGGACCACCCACTTTACGTGCATAATCCATCATGGCTCCGAAATCCAACCCTTCACTGGAGGCAGTATATATTGCATCGCCAGTAACCGCATTGTAGAGCAGGTCGCCTTCCTGCTTTGCTGTTACCCATTTCCCCTCTGCATAATTCTTCAATTGTGTCAAAGCCATATAACCGATGATATTTTTAAAAATAAGTAAATGAGTAGCTTGTAAACAGGCCGCAATTTATTCATTTTTGCAAAAGGCGATCTTCAAGTCCCTTCAAACAAAGGGAGTCAGCGCCAAATCAGATATAACATGAGCCTTTTTAGAAAACATTGGGCTGACTTCAGCTTTCTGGTCGGCCTGGTAATTTTTGTCCTTTTCAAAATACCCGATCTCTCCATCGCCTATTTCTGGGACGAGCTGGGCGTTTATGTACCAGGGGCGTTAAAAATGAAGGATGACGGCACGATCGGACTCTTACCCGCCAATCTGGAACCTCTGTATTCCAGGGGACATCCACTCTTATTCGTTTTCAGTCAGGCCGCCTGGTTTGAACTTTTCGGGGATGATGTGGTCACGGGTCATACTTTTTCTCTGCTGCTGGGTGTCCTCACACTGATCGCTTTTTATTGGTGTTCCCGAAACCTTGCAGGATCTACTGTTGCCCTCGTGGCGAGTATTACTCTGGCGGCACAACCAGTATTCTATGCGGGCGCAGGTGTGATTCTACCGGAAATGATGCTGGCACTGTTCACCATTCCCGCCGTCTGGACTATCATCCGACAGCGATGGTGGTGGTATGCTCTCTGGGGCTCACTGGCGATGATGACGAAAGAATCGGCAATTGTAATTCCAGGTCTGGCGCTACTCGTTCTTTTTGCTGAAAGCATCGCAGCAAAAGACTTCTTCAGCCGTAATCGCTGGAGGCTCTTTCTCATCGGCCTGGTTCCCATTCTTGTATTTGCGCTATTCCTGATCATTCAACGAATTCAAAATGGCTGGTTTTTCTTTCCCCTTCATGTGAATCTGATGAACGATATTGGCACTTCGCTAAAATACTGCTTCTATATAAGCAAAGACGTATATTTTGGTGAAGGACGGTATTTCTCAGGAGTAATTCTTGTAATCAGCCTCCTTTATTTCATATTCAAGAGAAAGCGAAATGGCATATCTCGGAAAGCGACTATTTTAATCCTGCTAATTTTATTAGGTACTGTTTTCGCTGCATGCAACTTCTATATGATCCGCTATATCCTATATTTTCTGCCTGCTGTAATGTTTTTAAGCGCGTGGATTGTTGTTAGGTTTGCGTGCACGCAAAAAAAACTTATTTGCATTACTATAGTCATTACGTATACGGTAGCTGCTGTTATTACCTGCATCGCGGAAATGGGAGACAAGCGATTTCGCGATACTGGAGACATGTCGTATAAAGATGTTGTCTTATTGAAAAAAGAAGCCATAACGTGGCTGGAAAAGCAGCCGTTCCGAAATGAGATTATTGGAGCAAACTTCCCCCTTTTCCAGGCGATATCTGATACCAGATTCGGCTATGTTAGTTCACCCATAAACTATTCAGAGAATCTGAAAGAAAAAACCTGTCATGCAATCTGGTTTTATCTAAACAAACAGAGGCTAGACATCAACACCCAAAGACCATTTAAAATCATTAAAGAGTTCCAAAACTCTCAGGCAACTATTATTATTATAAGCTTTCAGGATTGCATTCATGATATCTAAGCGACGATTAATGGGATTCATCAAAAGCAATTACCGTAAGATCATCAATGACCAATACTGTGTTCGACGAAAGCTGCGCCACGACAATCCGGATTCTATCAAACTTTTGATCTGGAACTCGAGTATCAAGATGTAGCTTTCGGATATCCCCATCTCCAAGGAATCTATGCGGCCTTAAGATGTTGGCATGTACTTGTTCATAATCCCGGTAAAAAGAAACTATAAACTGCGTCATATTCCAGACGTCCCATTCCTTTTTATCAGTGCCGAATATCGCTTGAGTCCTCAACCATTCCATATCTATTTCATCAACAATTATATCAAATACCAATTCTCTGTTTTCCGGCCCGACACACGCTGATCTCTCCCCTCGTAATGGACTTTCTCTACAGGTTGAGTCGTTTTCAAAATCAGACTGATATATCAATTTCGACCTCTCAATGGCGCCCCGATATATTTCATCAGTATCTTTCAGCTTGTGGACATCATCATCTACTTTCCATCGCCCCACAGTTGCAAAATAATAGTTTCTGTTACCAGTCTCCCAATCATAAATACTCCCCCAATGATAGTTTATAACAGCCCAGAGTCCGATGTAGGTAAAAAGTACGATTACAGGTGTAGCCACCAGCCATCTGATTTTTCTTTCAAAAATCCACTCCAGAAAGCTGCAGAACGGCAGCAGCAGCACAGGATATGCCTGAACCATGAACCGTCCACCATACCAGTAGAACTCCCAGCTTGCGACAATGTAAAGATCAAGCAGGATGAAAGCCGTCACAGCAATGCCGTGATTTTCTCTACGGGAATAAATGAACAACCCCAACAAGGGCAGGATCATCAAAGGAGCATACAGCAACCAGCCATTCCTCCCACCAAACATATAATCGATAAAACTTGGTGAAGTCCACCAAAATCCCTGATCCTGATAACTATACACGATCCATTCACCTGAAGCATACTTCCAGTAAATGAGCTGAATAGAGAACACCAACGCACCCAGAATAAAACTGACGATCAGAAAACGGAGATGTTGTTTAAGGAAGCCCAAATGTGACCTGATAGCCTGAACGGAAAGGGATTTCAGCCCCACAGTAAGGGAATGAGCGCAGTAATGATATCAGTCGGACGAACCAACGTAGCCAGTCCACAAAGCAACCCAAGATATATTGCAGACCGCATCCGTTTTTCCGGTTGATTGTAGAATAACCGGGTATTGATAAGTATCAACACGTAAACCGTAAACAGCCAGCCATGGGTCATGCCCGTGTCTATGGCACCATAGTTCAGAAAATTAGTCCCAACGACCAATAGGAACAGGGCAATTGCAACAACTTTATCCGCGAAATAATGCCTTAAGAATCTGGCAAGAAGCCAAATACCAATTATGGCTACCAGTAACCCACCAAACTGGATTGCGAACTGATAAGGTTTGGAAAAACCGTCTGGGGGGAAACCTAGCGGTTCCGCCAGTATATGTGCCACTGCGAAGAAAGGCAGATACATGACTGCCATTCCGCTGGAATACTTCATTACATAGTTGCCGCTTTCATGCTGAAAAGCCTGCTGGAAATCTGTCCCAGCGGGTTGATACTTTTCGAGGATGTCTTTGGCAAAATGCTGCTTTTTCAGATCCTTGTAAATAAAAATCGATGGAAGGTACCAGTAGTAGCCAGACACATCCCAGGAAAGTGTTGCTTCATCCTTCGGCTTTTCCCATCTGGGATAGAACCCAAAGGAAGCATAGAGCATCACAAGGGTGCATACAAGAAGAGAAATACGACTAAGCATTTAGGGCGGGGATTAGCATGCTTTAAAAATAATCATTTTGAGACACTGTTGTCCGGGGAAAACTAATATCTGAGAGACGGGATTCGAAAAAAAACACCCAATTGATTAGTGTAGCTAAGTTCCGGTGCCATCCTGAAAAAGCGCCTTTAACCCGCCAGAACTCTGAAACGCAGACTATTCGCCCAAAGTTACAGCAGGGAGTTAGTTAAGAATCTCAGAAAACCAGCCAAATCACACCCCAGAACGAGCCAAAGCCCTTCCAGGTACCTGCTACCTTCCTTGTAGGTTCCTTGTACCTTCCTTGAAGGTTCCAACTAACTGGCATAATACGAGAGGACGGTGTCGAACATACGTCTTACTGGTGTCTTACTGGTGTCATGTAAACCCTATTGTTTGAAAACAATATTCCGTTGGATTTTCGTCGCGTACCGGTAAAAAACGAACCAAAGGCCCATAGCTAAATGCAAACGGAATGCCAGTGGAGGGTTCAAAGGCTGCATTACGCACCAGAAAACAATCGCCCTTTTCGATGGGTAGGGGTCCCTTTTATAAATCCCAGCACAAATCAATAAAATCAATGCTCTCAGGCTCGCAAAACCTCAACTTCTATCCTGCCAGCGCTTATACCGGATCGCGCATCGCAACCTCCACACCGAACTGTCGAAGATGATGTAGGGAATGTTTATACAGTAGTTGCACCCAATGGTCGTAATCAAGATTTCCGAAGAACGGATTTGCCACCGTCTTGTCTTTCGAATCTGAAAAATGATCAAAAAACAGGTAAATATCCTGCTGCAGCTCCCTGATCGCTTCTTCCGTGCTGGCATTGCGGGGCGCTGGCGGTGTTTCAGGCAGTAACTTATTAGGGGTGTTTTCCCGAAAAGGTTTATCACTCCGAAGGAAATGTTGCATCTTACCAACGGTCTCTTCATCGAGAATCACGTCGTGGGGATCTTTACCATTGGCTACACGAACCGAGTCAGACATATGTTCGATCATCTGCCGGAAGCGCATCTTTCCCCAGGCTGGTTCCCGATCTTCCTGGATTTCACTGAGCAATTGCGTAAACTCTTTTTTCAGAAAGGCAGCTTTCTCTGCAATTCGTTCCATCGGATATGTTTAAAGCAGGTCCTGAATAAGTACGTCCTGACTGATTCCTTCCGCTTCGGCTTTGTAATTGCGGACCACCCTATGTCTCAGAACGGGTAAGGCCATCGCCTGTACGTCTTCAATATCCGGAGAGTACTTACCCGCCAGCAGGGCGTGACATTTAGCTCCCAGGATAAGGTATTGCGATGCGCGCGGACCCGCGCCGTAGGCAATGAACTGCTTTGCTTTTTCATTATCGGTCGTGGCCGGACGGGTTTTATGCACCAGCCCCACAGCGTACTCCAAAACATTATCCGGCACAGGCACCCTGCGAATCAGGTCCTGAAACACCGCAATATCTTCTCCGCTTAACACCTTTTGCAGCTCCGGAGTGGATGCACCGGTAGTATTTCTGACGATGGATACTTCTTCCTGAAACGAAGGGTAATCCAGCGTGATCATAAACATGAAGCGGTCCAGTTGTGCCTCCGGTAGCGGATAGGTTCCTTCCTGTTCGATGGGGTTCTGGGTGGCCAGTACGAAGAAGGGCGCAGGCAGCTTGTAGATATGACCGCCCGCTGTAACATTACGTTCCTGCATGGCTTCCAGTAGAGCCGCCTGGGTTTTCGGAGGTGTCCGGTTGATCTCATCAGCCAGAATGATATTCGCAAATACAGGGCCTTTAATGAAACGGAACTGCCGGTTCTCATCGAGGATCTCAGCGCCTGTGATATCACTGGGCATGAGATCCGGGGTAAACTGTATTCTTTTGAAGGAGAGGTCCAGAACATCTGCTACGGTTTTTACCAACAAGGTCTTGGCCAGGCCAGGAACTCCCACCAACAGACTGTGGCCATTACAAAGAATGGAGATCAGCAGACGCTGAACAACCTCTTCCTGTCCGACAATCACCTTAGCGATGGAACTTCTGATGTCTTCATATTTGGCCTTAAGTGCTTTTGCTGCTTCTATATCCGAGGCGTATGCTTGCATGTTCTGGGTGGTTCTTTGTATTTGACAGTATTTACGGTCTCTAAAAATATCAGGACAAGTTCTATTATTTTGTGAAAACTAACAAAAACGAACGTGGCAGGCATGAAACAGGACCGGGAGGAAATCAGACAGATGACGATCCGGGAGGCTCAGCAGACTGTTGATGAATGGATTCAAACGGTCGGTGTCCGGTACTTCAACGAACTCACAAATCTGGGAATTTTAATGGAGGAGGTTGGCGAGCTTTCCAGAATCATGGTCCGCCGTTTTGGCGACCAGTCTTCGAAGGCTTCAGATGCCCAAGACCTTGGAGAAGAAATGGCCGATGTCCTGTGGGTGCTGCTTTGCCTGGCAAATCAGACAGGCGTTGATCTTACCACCGAATTACATAAAAGCATACAAAAGAAAACGGAGCGGGACGCGACACGACACAGAAACAATCCAAAGCTCAGTAGCTGATCAGATGGTTTCCAGTTCATCCAGGCCGTTGTGCTCTCTGGCCAGCTCTACCTGCTTACGCGTTGGCAATAGAATGAGACGCAAGGTGGTATCATTCGTCACGTACGACACCGCCCAGTGAATAAAGACGATCAGCTTATTCTTGACACTCAGGATAAGCATCAGATGAAGGAACATCCAGACCACCCAGGCGAAGAACCCCTGAAAGCTCCACCATGGCAGATCCACCACAGCCTTTCGCTTTCCTACGGTAGCCATAGTGCCGGGATTCTTATATTTAAAGGGCTTTAGGGGCTGATTGTCGGCGAGCAACTTAAAGTTCTTCGCAAGGTTCATCGCCTGGTTGTTGGCCACATTGGCCAACTGAGGATGACCTTTAGGCCATTCCGGTGTCTCCATATAGCAGACATCACCCAGGGCAAAAACATTACTGTGCCCCTCCACCCTATTGAACTCGTCCACCCTGATCCTGTTACCCCTGACCAGCATCTCACGGGAGACACCCTCCGGAACATTTCCTGTGACACCAGCGGCCCAGATCATATTGTTCGTACGTATTGTCCTCCCGTCTTTCAGGCTAACAACTTTTCCATCGTAATCCTGAACCAGGGCATTTGTCCAGACTTTCACACCCATTCGCTCGAGGTACTCCTGAGATTTCTGTTGAGACTCCTCCGACATCGGGGCCAGTAATACAGGACCGCCCTCCAGCAGATAAACCTCCATTCTCGAAAAATCCATATCCGGATAATCGCGGGGCAGAATATGCTTTTTCATCTCAATGATGGAACCTGCCAGCTCTACACCTGTTGGTCCGCCACCAGCGATGACGATATTCATAATGCCTTCCAGATCTTCTTCGGAACAATCCAGCGCGTCTTCAAAATTGAGCAGCAATCTGTTTCTGAGCGTGATGGATTCTGCGGTAGACTTCATCGGAAATGCATATCGCTCCAGATTCTTATTTCCAAAGAAGTTGGTATTACAACCTGTGGCGATGACGAGATAATCATAATGATAATCGCAGGTGTCAGTATGCACCACATTCCTTTCCATGTCCACCGAATTCACTTTGGTCACCCGCACATGTACGTGCTTCCGGTTCTGGAACACCTTCCGAAGGGGAAAGGAAATGGAACTCGGCTCCAGACGTGCCGTAGCTACCTGGTAGAACAACGGTTGAAACTGATGGAAGTTATATTGATCAATAATAGTGATGTTATACCTGTCGTCGCGCAGTTTCCGGGCCAGCCGTAAACCGGCGAATCCTGCACCAATGATCACCAGATCTTTTCTTGTCATATTCACTCTTTGGGAGGTGACGAATGATCAACCTGAAAATCAGGCTCATTAACAAAGTTGGGAATAAAAGCTATGCCATGTTTCCGTGAACAGAAAAACCTTTCTCCTGATGTTACAAGTCCATTTCTTCAGGTCTGACAGCCCTTGTTAACGACCGACATTACAAAAAGCTAGAGTTTAAAACCTTACACATAGCATTAAAAAAGGTGAAGCCACACTGATAAACCCTTGGTATTTCAGAAGGGTGCGAAGTGGGCGTATCTCAGCCAAAAACCATTACTTTTATCGTCGTACGTAGCTTTTTGACCGAGGTTAAAACCATCGATGAGCATTTGATGGCATATGTCGAAAGCCATAAAAATACTAGTCAAGACATGTTCTCATGATCCTAATAGTTGATGATAAGCCCGAAAACATTTTTTCTTTAAAAAGCCTTCTGGAGATTCACGGATTCCCTGTAGACACAGCAGAATCAGGGGAAGATGCGCTCAGAAAAATTCTCAATACAACCTACTCGCTGATCATTCTCGATGTTCAGATGCCTGGCATGGACGGCTTTGAAGTTGCGGAGGCCTTGTCGGGCTACAGCAAGGCAAAAGACATTCCCATCATCTTCCTCTCTGCAGTAAACACTTCTAAGAAGTTTATTGCAAAAGGATACACCTCCGGAGGAGTAGATTATATCACCAAACCTGTCGATCCGGACATTTTCATCCTTAAAGTCAGGACCTTACACCGGTTGTATGAACAGAACCGCGAGCTCACGAGAATCCAGGAGGACCTGAGACAGGAAGTAGAGATCCGAAGACAGGCAGAACAGGAGATCACCCGCAGCATGCAGGAACTCAGGTCACTGATTGAATCGCTGCCCCAGGTGGCTTTCACCGCCAGTCCTGAAGGCACGATTGAATATGTCAACCAGCTTTGGTACCAGTACTCTGACAAACTGCAACAGCTTCCCGAGATCCATCCTGCGGATACCGCCTTTCTGAAACACTGGGAAGAGACCCTCCTCAAAGGCGAACCCCTGATCGCTGAAATCCGGATCAAAAACAGGCTAAGTAATGAGTACCGCTTTCACCTGTTAAAGATGATCCCCGTCAAGCAGGAGGGTGCTGTCATCCGCTGGGTGGGCATCCTCACTGACATCCAGGAACAAAAAGCTGCCACCGAGAGTCTGGAAGCTCGCGTCCAGGAAAGAACCAAAGAACTGTTGGATAAAAACAAGGAACTCGAAGCGAGCAACTATGAATTGCAGCAGTTCGCTTCCGTTGCCTCCCACGACCTTAAAGAGCCCCTCAGGAAAATACAGATATTCGGTTCCATTCTGAAGCAGAAACATCTCACCAATAGTGAAGAAGCTCATTCTACTGCCGACAGGATTATCGAGTCCTCCAGACGGATGAGTGTTCTGATCAATGATCTCTTAAACTATTCAAGACTGTCGATGAACAGCTTTTTTGAGTACGTCAACCTCAACACGGTCATTCACGATATTTTAAACGACCTGGAGTTGCCTATCCAGGAAAAGCAGGCGATTATCAAAGTAGAGACGCTGCCAGAAATTGAAGCCATACCGGGTCAGATGCGACAGGTGTTCCAGAATTTGATCAGTAACTCGCTGAAGTTCACAAGGTCCGGTGTGCGACCGGAGATCACCATCAGGGGCGAGCGGATAGCAGAAAATTCACTTAAAGCTGAAACTGCAGAAGATGGAAACTACTGCAGGATCAGTGTGAGTGACAATGGTATTGGCTTCAACGAAAAATACATTTCCAAGATCTTCACTATTTTTCAACGACTCAATGCTAAGGAAGCTTTTGAGGGAACTGGCATCGGACTGGCCATTGCCAAAAAAATTGTCGATAAACACTCAGGGTTAATCACCGCCCGGAGTAAGGAAGATGAAGGCACCACCTTCATACTTATCCTCCCTTTACAACAATTAGATCAATCTGTAAAAGCATAAAACGTCTTTTCAATGAACAGGCTATTTAAAAAGATCCCCCTCCCGATGAAACTCGGTGTGATCGGGCTTATTCCCATACTTTTTATCATCTTCCTGGCGCTATCTGTTCAATCAGAAAAACAGGAGCGGCTGAATACGCTGGAACAGTTCCGGCTGCAGATCCAGCAGTCTGCAAACGTCAATAATTTCATCTCTGAATTGCAATCTGAACGGCGCTATGCCTTTGCTTATGCAGTGAGTCAGCATGGTGAAAGCAATATGCTGCTACAACAAGTACGCACAGATGAGGCCCTGGAGAAGATTCAACCAACACCTGGTAGCCGACTCGAGGGCTTTCAACAATTTACCTCTATAGAAGATTTAGCAGGTTTCCGTCAGAGAATAATCGAGAAGAAGGTCACTGAGGAAGAGGTCATGGAATTTTACTCGAATATCATTTTCAGGCTAAATTCTGTTGCCCCGGTATTTACGGGGGCGGTCACCTACCTCGAACCAATCGCGCTCGACCTGAGGGGACAAAGAACAGTGTCGGAAATGATCACCTATCTGGGCATGATCAGGGGAAGCCTGTATCTCTCCATGTACTATAACCGGACCAGGGAACAAACCAGGCAGCAGATCGCGGGAATGTGGAACTTGTACCGGAATCTTGAACGGGAATTCACCGTAAAGGCTCCTGCTGAAGCAGTCAATTCCCTCTCCTCTCTGACAGCGGAAACAGAATACGGCACAACCACCCAATACATACAGGAATATTTAAATGGTGTACAGCAGGATTCCGTTTACTCAGCCGAGGACTGGTGGAACTTATCAGCAAGGGGAGTCGACCAACTAAAAGGGCTCGAAAGAAGTTTGCATGAAAACGTGGTGAGGTACGTCAACAACGTTTATGAAAATGAAAAAAACGATGTAAGAAACAACCTGATTTTTCTCATGGTCATCATTGTCCTGCTGATCACGCTTACCATCTTTACGATCAAAGGTATCGCTGACAGTCTTTCAGAACTAAGGATGGCCGCAGAACAAATCGCTAAAGGGGCTACCAATATACCGTTACGTGCTACCTCGCGCGACTCAATCGGTAGCCTCACCCATTCTATACTGGCCATCGACATCAACAACAGAAAACTATCAGAGGCAGCCGCTTCCATCGGTGAGGGCGATTTTGACGTTGCTGTAGAACCAAGAAGTAGCGAAGACATGCTGGGCAATGCTATCCTGAGAATGAAGGAAGACCTGCAGGAGTTCACCCGCAATAACGAGGAGAAGTTGTGGATACAGGAAGGACTCACTGTTGTCTCCAAAGCCGTAAGGGGAGACAAAGACCTGAAAGTGCTGGCGGACGATGCTCTATCAGCACTGGTAAGTTATACAGAAGGTGCATTTGGTCTTCTGTACGTCGCCCGGAAAAACACGCTGGACTTCACCTCCGGGTATGCGCTCCCCGACCCCCGCAAAGTACCGCAACAGGTCCTTTTCGGTGAAACCCTCGTGGGACAGGCAGCGCTCGGACAGAAAACCAGTGTTTTGGACAAAGTGCCTGCAGACTATTTTCATGTAACCTCTTCTTTAGGAAGCACGCCTCCGGAATCTGTAATGATCCTTCCATTAATGCACAATGACATCGTGGAAGGCGTTGTTGAGCTGGCCTTCCAGCAAATGCCAGAGAAAAAAACGGTTCACTTCCTGCAGGAAGCCTCCTCAGGAATTGCCATAGCCCTGCAAGCCGCAAAGAACAGGGCCCGTCTGCAGGAATTACTCGAAGAGACGCAATCGCAGGCCGAAGAGCTACAGGCCCAGCATAATGAACTGGAGAACATCAATGCAGAGCTGGAAGCGCAGGCTGAAAAATTACAGGCCTCAGAAGAAGAGCTCAAGGTGCAGCAGGAGGAATTACAGCAAGCCAATCAGGAACTGGAAGAACAGACGAGGATTCTGGAAGAGCGAAACCTGATGATCCTCGAGAAAAACTCAGAGATTGAAAAAAAAGCCGGGGAACTGGAGATATCTACCCGGTATAAATCAGAGTTCCTCGCAAATATGTCGCATGAGCTGCGAACGCCACTGAATTCCATTCTGCTCTTAAGCAGACTGCTGGGGGAAAACAATGAGAAGAACCTTAACGAAGAACAGGTGGAATATGCGCGGGTTATTCAGAGCTCCGGAAACGGATTGCTTTCATTGATCGATGAGATACTGGATCTTTCCAAGATTGAAGCCGGTAAGATGACACTGGAGTACGAACGGGTCTCACTGAAAGAAATCGCCAGGGAACTCAAAAGCACTTTTGAACCACTGGCACAGGAAAAACAACTGGAACTCATCATCAGAGAAGACCCCGGCCTGCCGGAACGCTTCGAAACAGACCGCCTGCGTCTGATCCAGATACTGAGGAATCTCCTGTCCAACGCCATCAAGTTCACACAGAAAGGCTCTGTCACACTAAGCATCTCACCTCATCAGGCGAACCGTAAACACCTGAAATTCTCAGTAACCGATACCGGCATCGGCATACCTAAAGACAAGCAGGCGATCATCTTTGAAGCCTTCCAGCAGGCAGATGGGTCCACGAGGCGGAAATTCGGCGGAACCGGACTCGGACTTTCCATCAGCCGTGAAATTGTCAAAATGCTCGGCGGCTGGATCGAGCTCGAAAGCGAAGCAGGCAGGGGAAGCACCTTTACAGTGTATGTACCGCTTGAAAAAGTTCCGCAAAAAGAGCAGCACATAGGCTCCCCGGCAGAAAGTGCCGCAGATGAGCCCGCCAAAGGCATAAAAGTCACTGCTGCAGAGAAATACCTGGCCACGGAAATCCCGGAAAACATTCCAGACGACCGGAATTTCATCAATGAAGGAGATAAGGTAATTCTGATCGTTGAAGACGACACGGCATTTGCTCATTCTCTTCTGGAATACACCCGCAAGAAAGGATATAAAGGGGTCGTAACCGTACGTGGTGATGAGGGACTGGAACTGGCAAAACAGTTTAATCCTATAGGCATTCTTCTCGACGTCCAGCTACCGGTCAAATCCGGCTGGCAGGTGATGGAAGAACTGAAAAAAGACCCGCTCACGAGAGGCATACCGGTGCATATGATGTCATCGCACCAGGTAAAAAAGGAAAGTCTGCAGAAAGGAGCGATCGATTTCATCAACAAGCCCGTCGCATTCGACCAGATGCAGGAGGTGTTCAGGAAACTTGAACATGTGCTGAGCAAGGAGCCTAAAAAAGTGCTGATCGTGGAGGAAAATTCAAAGCACGCGAAGGCGCTCAGCTATTTCCTGGAATCCTTCCGGGTAAACACGGAGATCAAGACCGACATCCCTGAAAGCGTCAAAGCGCTGACAGAGGACGTTGACTGTGTGATCCTCGACATGGGAATTCCGGATCAGCAGGCATATGAAATGCTGGAACAGGTGAAACAGAATGAGGGTCTGGAAAATATCCCGATCATCATCTTCACCGGTAAGAGCCTTTCACTGGCAGAGGAACAACGCATCCGCCAGTATGCCGACTCTATCGTGGTCAAGACCGTCCATTCCTACCAGCGGATCCTCGATGAGGTTTCCATCTTCCTGCATCTGGTTGACACGCCCGCAAAAACCCAGGAAAAAGGCGCTTATAAGAAACTCGGTGCCATCACCGACGTCCTGAAAGACAAGAAAGTTCTTATTGTAGATGATGATGTTCGAAACATCTTTTCCCTGACGAAAGCGCTCGAAAAGATGGAAATGCAGGTGATCACAGCGGTAGATGGTAAAGAAGCACTGGAAAAGCTGCGTTTACAGGGGAATGTTGATATGGTGTTACTGGATATGATGATGCCCGAAATGGACGGATATGAAACTGCAAGGCAGATCAGGAAGAATTTCGCGTGGCGCGATCTTCCTATCATAGCCGTTACGGCCAAAGCCATGACCGGTGACAGGGAAAAGTGCATCGCTGCCGGGGCCTCGGATTACATTACCAAACCCGTGGATATTGACCAGCTACTTTCACTATTGCGTGTCTGGCTTTATGAAGGTGTAAAATAAATTCTTAAGGCTTTTAAACTTTACCGTAATGGCTAACAAGGTGTTAATCATCGACGACGACCCCCGAAACATATTCGCATTGAAAGCCACCCTGAAATCCAAAGGCTATGAATGCCTATCCGCCCAGGATGCCCTGGAGGGGATCAGAATGCTACAGCTACAGAATGACATTGGCATTGTTCTTATTGATATGATGATGCCGGACATGGACGGGTATGAGGCTATTCCTGCACTGAAGCAAACCAGACAGGTTCCGGTTTTAGCCGTTACGGCACAAGCCATGATGGGCGACAGGGAGAAATGTCTTGCCGCAGGTGCCGATGAATATGTATCCAAACCAATAGATGTCGACCGTCTGCTGGCCATCATGAAGGATAAAGCGAAGTGATAGTGGAACTGAAGATCCGAGACGAAGAGGTAGAACTTATTCTACAGGACCTGATGCAGCTGCATGGGTACGATTTCACAAGCTACTCCCAGGCCTCCCTGAAGCGTAGGCTGAACAGGTTACTCCTGCTCGACCGGTTTCCCAGCTTTGCCGAAATGCGCTACCGGATCCAGTCCGACAAAGACTACCTCAGACGCGTGGTCGAAGAGATTACGGTGAATGTAACAGAAATGTTCCGAGACCCTTCCTTTTTCCAGATGTTGAGAACAGAAATCTTCCCGAGGTTGGCCGCAAAGCCCTTCATACGGGTCTGGCATGCTGGCTGTTCCACGGGTGAGGAGGTCTATTCCGTAGCTATTATCCTCAAAGAATTAAAACTGCTTCACAAATCTCTTCTCTATGCCACAGATCTGAATCCCGACGTGGTCCAGAAAGCTTCCCGTGGGTTCTTCCCATTGGGCGCGATGAAGCAACATTCGGAAAACTATATTCAGGCCGGAGGAAAGGAGGAATTCTCCAAATATTACACCGCAAAGTACAACCACGTGGTATTCGATGAGGACCTGAGAAAACGAATGATCTTTTCCACCCACAACCTTGTGTCAGACAGCTCCTTCAACGAGTTTCAGATAATCCTCTGCCGGAATGTCTTTATCTACTTCGACAAGGTACTGCAGGACAGGGTATTGCGGTTATTTAATGATAGTCTGGAACCCCTGGGATACATCGGCCTCGGGTCAAAAGAAACACTGAAGTTTTCAGATATCGGAAAACGTTACAAACAACAAGGCAGGGAGAAAATCTGGCAGAAAGTCCAATGAATCGGAAACAGCTCATCATCATCGGGGGATCGGCCGGAAGTCTGGAAGTCATTATAGATGTCGTCGGACAGCTTCAGAGTTCAGACCATCCACCCATTATCCTGGTCCTGCACCGCCGGAACAATGCAGATTCCATCCTGGAAGACCTGCTTACGCAGAAAACCCACCTTACAGTAAAGGAGGCCGAAGAAAAAGAATACCTGAAGCCCAACACCATCTACACCGCACCGGCGGACTATCACGTACTTTTCGAGCAGGACGGAAGCATCTCTCTCGACTATTCTGAAAAGGTCAATTTCAGCCGCCCCAGTATCGATGTGGCTTTCCATTCCGCCTCTGAGATCTACCGTGACCAATTGGTAGGAATACTGCTGTCCGGCGCTAACGCCGACGGTGCCGAAGGTCTTCGCTTCGTCAAACAGGAGGGTGGTAGCACCATTGCACAGCATCCTGCTACCGCCTCTGTGCCCTTCATGCCGGAATCTGCCATTACCATGGGGGTTGTCGACAGAATTCTGACCCCCGACGAAATAGCCGCCTATATCAATTCCCTACAATTCTGAGTCCGGTCCCAGAATCGAAAAAAGCTGTCCCTTCCGGGACAGCTCATGTAAGTTGGTTCTTTTACATTCCTATCGCGCGATATTGACTGCGCGAAGCTCGCGGATCACGGTAACCTTCACCTGACCGGGATACTGCATTTCCTTCTGGATCTTATCGGCTATTTCAAAGGAGAGTCTGTCGCTGTCAGCATCATTCACCTTGTCCGCTTCCACAATGACCCGCAGTTCGCGGCCTGCCTGTATGGCGTAGGCCTTCTCCACCCCCTTGTAAGCCATTGCCAGGCTTTCAAGGTCTTTCAAACGCTGGAGATAGCTTTGCATCATCTCGCGACGGGCACCTGGACGCGCGCCACTGATGGCGTCACAGGCCTGGATGATCGGGGATATGATATAGCTCATTTCCATCTCGTCGTGGTGCGCACCGATGGCATTCACCACTGCAGGATGCTCTCCGCATTTTTCAGCCAGCTTAGCGCCAAGCAAAGCGTGGCTGAGCTCTGTTTCTTCATCCGGAACCTTTCCGATATCGTGCAGGAGTCCAGCTCTTTTAGCAAGCTTTACCACCTTCTGACCCAGGCCTAATTCAGCAGCCATAATACCACAAAGGTTGGCTGTCTCCTTGGAGTGCATGAGCAGGTTCTGTCCGTAAGAGGAACGGAAGCGCATTTTTCCGATCATTCTTACCAGGTCTTTATGCAATCCGTGAACACCCAGTTCTATAATGGTGCGCTCACCGATTTCCATTACCTGCTCTTCCAGTTGTTTCTTGGTCTTTTCTACAATCTCCTCGATTCGGGCCGGATGGATCCTCCCGTCCTGAACCAGACGTTGGAGGGAAAGCCTGGCTACCTCACGGCGAAGCGGGTCAAAACAGCTCAATACAATAGCCTCGGGTGTATCGTCAATGATCAGGTCCACCCCGGTGGCAGCTTCCAGCGCACGGATATTCCGTCCTTCTCTACCGATGATCTGTCCTTTTATCTCATCCGTCTCCAGGTTGAAAACGGTGATGGCATTCTCAATTGTCTGCTCTGCAGCCGTCCGCTGTATCGTCTGGATAACGATTTTCTTAGCCTCCCTGGTCGCATTCATCCTGGCCTCTTCCATAATCTCCTTCACATGGGCCATCGCTTTGGTACGGGCCTCTTCCTTCACCAGTTCTATCAGCTCGGACTTAGCTTCTTCCGCGCTGAGACTCGCAACTTTTTCCAGGCGTTTGATATGCTCTTCCTGGTGTCGCTCGAGCTCTGTCCGCTTGATATTTACAACCTCAAGCTGCTTGTCAAGTCCCTGCTTCAGTTGCTCGTATTCATTAATCTGTTTCTGGAGACTGGCATTCTTATCGTTCCAGCTCTGTTGCTGTTGTTTGATGCGGCCTTCGGCTTCGGAAAGCTTCTGGTTTTTCTGTAGCACCTCCTTTTCATGGGCGCTTTTTAGTTGCAGGAAATGTTCTTTTGCTTCGAGGACCTTCTTTTCTTTTAGTGTTTCTGCGTGAACTTTTGCGTCTTCTATGAGTTTCTTTGATTGCTGTTCGGCTTCTTCTATCTGCTGGCGGGTGTTTTTAGCGAAGATGATCTTACCAAGAAAAATTCCTATGAGTATAGCCACCACCCCAATGATGCTGGCAATTATTGTAGGTTCCATAAAACTGTGTCTCTTTTAGTCTGATAAATAAATCCATACGCCTTCCTTTTTACTAAATGAACTATTGGAACGGGCATAGTTGGCGCGCTAAATTAAGAAAACAAATCCGGAAATTTCTGTAGGGAAACTGGTTACAGGTGCCCGATTTCTTAAGGGAGGTTTCTATCGGAAAAGGCTATTTTGCAACGCAAATACTGCTATGATTCTTTCTTACGCTATTTGTACGGTTTCAGTTCTTCCCCTTCGCAGGGCACCTGATCACAGATCCGAACAGGTGAGTCAGGTATTATTTGGTGAAAAAGCTGAAGTGCTGGAATCCACGGGTGATGGCTGGTTGAGAATACGGGCTTCCTGGGATAATTATGAGGGCTGGTGCAGAGCAGGGCAGTTAGGACTGGTCAGCAAGAAAGAATTTGCAAGGGAACCGAAGTTTCTGAGTGGAAGCATGGATGGTAAATATGTTCTTGAGTCGGGGGCGCTCTGGCTACCATTCGGTGCTGAATTAATTAAAACCAGAACCATTAACAACCTTGGGCCCGGGAAGTTCAAAGGCAAAAAACTGGAGATCAGTCACCTCGCTACAGAAGGCAAGGCAGTTGTGGAAGCTGCCGTCCAGTACCTTCACGCGCCTTATTTATGGGGAGGCCGGACACACGCCGGTATCGACTGCTCAGGCCTTACCCAGATGGCCTACAAAATGGCCAACCTGAAAATACCCAGGGATGCCTCCCTTCAGGCGAAAGAAGGTGAGATCGTGGATTTCCTACAGAACGTACATCCCGGCGACCTGGCGTTTTTCGATAATAAAGAGGGAAAAATCAATCATGTAGGCATCCTGATCGACCAGGAAACCATCATTCATGCAACGGAAACAAGCGGACGTGTTGTCGTCGACAGGATCGACCAGGGGGGCATCATCAGCAAACAGCTCAGAAAACGGACTCACCAGCTCCGGGTCGTCAAACGGTATATTTAGTACTCTTCACCTGCATGGAATACCCGAAACAGGTTCAGGCCCACACGGTATTGCAGTACATCATAGGCTAAGAACCAGTTATTATCCTGGGCGGTTTCACTTCCAGCGAACAAGGTGGTTACATCCCATACCTCTCCGGCAGTAAACAACCTCAGCGCGCCAGCCCTGTTTACGTAAGCCAGGGAATTGTATTGAACTGTATAGTTATCGGGGTAGTAGGATTCCAGTGTCGCAACAAATCCTTTGTGGAACGCCCTGAAGTATCCTCCCCCATCCTGGAATGCCACTACGTTATCACCTACCTGGTAATTCGGACGGAAAAAGCCCATAGTCATAATGCTGTCGTCATAAAAGATCTTGAAGTAACCGTCATTCGATACATAGGCCACCAGATCATCACCAGCAATGAACGACTCTGGCGGAAACTGCTCAAGCGTAATCGTCTGCCCTTTGTGAAATACCTTGAATTCTCTGTTCAGATTCACATAAGCGACCGTGTTCCTGCCCACATCAAATTCATCTACTGCGTAATCCTCCTGTGCAATAATATTTCCCTGATAGAAGATCCGGAACTGGTTCGCATAATTATCGTAGGCTGCAATGTTATCAGAAACTTTAATTACCTCAAGTGGCTGTCCAGCCAGAAAGTTTTCCAGGGGGTAAACTGCACCGTCATAGTAAGCCTTGTACTCACTACGGATGCCATCATAGAATACGATCAGGCTGTCTCCGATGAAATATTGAGGACTCAGCGTAGAAAGGTTCTTGATCTCTCCCTGCTCAAAAACGTTCAGCGACTGTGCATTCACGAAGGCAACGAGATTATCTGTAGCGTAAAACTGATTGGTAAACCCGATATTCACCGTCTGCACGCCCCCTCCGTAATAAATCTTGAAGGAACGTGAATTGTCCAGATATGGAATAGCACTTCTCCCTATCTTAAGCTCCACCGGTCGCAAATAATCGATCTTCCGGATCATGCCATTATCCCAGACCATAAGCTGGTTTTGCATATTCGTATAGGCAGAAAGGGGTTGGGCAAAAGTATTGCTGGCAAAAAAGATGAGTAACAGCGCAAGGCCTGGAAACAAACGAACCATAAAATGATTTGGGGATGCCCGAAGATAAAACAAAAAAGCCAGCCTGAGAACAGGCCAGCCCCTATAAACCCTATCACTATGAAAACTGTTGCAAAAATAACTTTTTGAATAAAAAAAGAAAACAGAAAAGAAAAATGGCATCTATAGGCCTATAGAATTAGCCTATAAAAGAGAAAGCTAGTCTGAGAACAGACCAGCCCCTATAAACCCTATCACCATGAAAACTATTATCGCTTCACTTCATCGAAGCAAGTAACTTATTAACCACCCAAAGTTAAAAATGAAATTAAAATCACCAAAAAAACTTTAGTTAGTGATCCGTTAATATAGCGGTTATTTCTTCTTTTTCGGTGTGAAGATGGCGATCATCCTCCGTCCTTCCATCTTGGGCATGGACTCCAGTGAACCCACTTCAGCCAGACGCTCAGCAAACTTCAACAGCAGCAGTTCGCCACGTTCCTGAAACATGATCGATCTACCTTTAAACTGAACATAGCATTTCACCTTATTTCCTTCTACGAGGAATTTCTCAGCATGCTTCGATTTGAAATCGAAATCATGTTCGTCCGTATTCGGTGTGAAACGAATCTCTTTTACTTCAGACTGTTTTGCCTTAGCCTTCTGCTCCTTATCCTTTTTCTTTTTCTCGTACAGGAACTTCTTATAGTCGACCAGACGACAAACCGGAGGTACCGCATTAGGGGAAATTTCCACAAGATCCACCTCACGATCCTGAGCAAATTTTATGGCCTGAGCCAGGGGATAGACTCCAGGTTCTACATCTTCTCCCACCACCCTTACTTCAGGAGCGGTGATCTCGTTATTAAGCCGGTGTTCGTTTTGCTTTTGTCTCGGTCTGAATTGTGGTTTCCCTCTTCTTTGCATTAAGCTTTATTAAAATGATCGCAAAAATAACGCATTTGTTCAATCAAAAAATGACTCTAAAGGTTATGCCAGTGCACTTTTCTTGCCGCTTGTCTGTTCCTTTACCAGTGCCTGAACCTGCTGAATGAACTCCTGAACGCTGACGGTTCCCTGGTCACCCTCACCATGTTTCCGCACCGCCACATTACCCTCATTCATCTCCTTCTCACCAATGATCAGCATAAATGGGATCTTCAGCAGTTCCGTATCCCGGATCTTCCTACCCACTTTTTCATTCCGCTCATCTACCTCAGCTCTGATGTCTGAACGGTTAAGTTCCTCAGCAACGCTGCGTGCATAGTCGTTGAACTTTTCACTGATGGTCAGCAACTTCACCTGGAGGGGTGCCAGCCACAGGGGCAGGTTCCCGCCACAATGTTCCAGTAACAGTGCCACAAATCGCTCCATAGAACCGAATGGGGCTCTGTGAATCATCACCGGTCGTTTCCTCGTGTTATCAGAATCCACATACTCCAGCTCAAAACGCTCCGGCAGATTATAATCCACCTGTATGGTTCCGAGCTGCCAGCGACGCCCTAGAGCATCTTTAACCATAAAGTCCAGTTTCGGTCCGTAGAAGGCTGCTTCACCATATTCCACTACGGTGTTCAGGTTCTTCTCAGCCGCAGCTTCCATAATAGATTGTTCTGCGATCTCCCAGTTCTCGTCACTACCAATATACTTAGAGCGGTTTTCCTGGTCGCGCAGCGAAATCTGTGCAGTGAACTCTGTGAAATCAAGCGAGTTGAACACGTAGATCACGAGGTCAATCACTTTCTTAAACTCTTCTTTCACCTGCTCCGGTCTGCAGAACAGATGCGCATCATCCTGAGTAAATCCTCTGACGCGGGTCAGTCCGTGCAGTTCACCGGACTGTTCATACCGGTACACTGTTCCAAACTCTGCCAGCCGCAGCGGCAAATCCCGGTAGGAACGTGGTTGCGATTTATATATCTCGCAGTGGTGCGGACAGTTCATCGGCTTCAGCATGAAGAACTCCCCTTCCTGCGGGGTGCTGATCGGCTGAAATGAGTCCTCACCATATTTATCCCAGTGTCCGGAAGTCACATACAGGCTCTTGCTGCCTATGTGCGGCGTGATGACAGGCAGGTACCCACTGGCCAGTTGTGCCTTCTGCAGAAACTGCTGCAGTCGCTCTCTCAGCATAGCGCCCTTCGGCAGCCAGAGCGGAAGGCCGCTCCCCACCCTTTCAGAGAAGGTAAACAGTTCCAGCTCGCGGCCCAGTTTTCTGTGATCTCGCTTTTTAGCTTCTTCCAGCAAAACGAGGTACTCATCCAGTTCCTTCTGACTGGGGAAGGTAATCCCGTAAATACGGGTAAGCATTTTATTCTTCTCGTTTCCTCTCCAGTATGCGCCGGCAATGCTCGTCAGCTTCACGGCTTTGATAAAGCCGGTATGAGGAATATGCGGCCCGCGACACAGATCGGTAAAGGCTCCCTGTGAATAGAAGGTAATCTCCCCATCCTGCAGATCCTGCAATAGTTCGATTTTATAAGGGTCCTGCTTTTCCGTGAAATAGGCTATGGCTTCCGCCTTCCCGATCTCCTGACGCTGATACGGATTGTTCTGCTTTGCCAGCTCACGCATCTTGTTTTCCAGCTTCTTAAGATCTTCCTCTGTAATGGTCCTGTCACCAAGATCGACGTCATAATAGAAGCCATTCTCAATGGAAGGGCCGATGCCGAACAGCGTACCAGGAAACACAGCTTCGAGCGCCTCAGCCATCAGGTGGGCAGAAGAATGCCAGAAGGTCGATTTGGCTCCGGGTTCACCCCAGGTCAGCAGCTTCAGGCTCGCGTCATGATGGATCGGACGGGTAGCATCCCATACATCACCATTTATTTCAGCAGCCAATACCTTTCTGGCAAGGCCTTCACTAATCGATTTGGCAATATCAAGGGCACTGACACCCTCATTATATTCCCGGACTGCGCCGTCCGGGAGCGTAATCTTAATCATGGAGTATTATATTCGGAAGCAAATGTACAAATTGCGGTATTGATCAACGGGCGCCTCCCGCCATTGCGTCAATCAGACCGGTACCGGAAGCAGCAAAACCGTCCGGTCCGGGCTATTACTCTGGTGTGACGACCAGCTAGAACTTACGAAACGTGTAGGTGTAGGTGAAGGTGTCCTGATGTGTATTGGGCAATGTTACCAGCTCCACAAAACGGATCGCAAAGCTGTTATCCGTATAGCTTACAAATGGGGCACTCACATCGGGCCTGTTAAATAGCGTTCCTTCTGCAGCCCAGAAATCTATCTGGTTTCCATTATCCTCGAGCTTCCACTGAAAACTGGTTTCTGAAGGTTCTGCACTATTACATTTCGTAGGATTGGATTGGGTACCCTGATAATTCGGCAGGAATACAAGGTAATTGTCTTTGTGACAATCCTGGTACTGATCCTGGTAAACCTGGTATAATGTATCCGTACCAACATAAGGATCATATTTGATCGTCACATTAGAAACAGCCCATTTTCCGTTACGCAGCTCATCTTCGCGTGTGGTTGGATTCTCGACCTTTTCACAGGCAGTAAAAAGCAGTATAGAGGAGAAGAACAGTACAAGGTACCTCATAGATGAAAACAAATAATTTTGCTAAAGCTAGTTAATCTCCGTCTTATCTAAAAGCTTTCCCTCATCTTTTTACCCTTGATGTACCCGGATTTATAGCCGGAATCCGTACCAATAGTCAACAACTGGGACTGGTACGTTATTTTTGAGCTTTATAAGATCAGGGCCGTAAATATTCTCAGGTAGATGAAGAAAGTGTTTCCGATTATTGTTGTGCTTATCACCCTTTCCGTGTTAGGCACCATCTATATACAGGTGTCCTGGATCAAAAACGCCATCGACCTGCGCAAGCAACAAAATGAACAGGATATCGCCATAGCGGTCAGCAGGATCAAACAGGAATTCTACCAGCGGTTCTTCAACAAGATCGGACAGCTCCCCACCAACGAATCCTCCGAAGAATTCTACCTCCAGACGTTCTCTGTCAATTACTTCTCTGAGGAGGAAATCAATCAGGTGGTCAGCCAGTCGATCAAGCGCTCGGGGGTCAAACAGCCCTATGAATATGTGATCATCGATATCTTTCGGACACCCATCTTCATGTCAGCAGGCTACCGAATAGAGTATATCGAGCAGTCAAGAGAGGTTCAGCTAACCACGAACAATTCAAACTACAAGGAAAAACTCTACCTGTATTTCGAAGATGATGATAACTATATCATCCGTCAGTTAGGACCGGTGATCATCGCCTCTATCCTGATGACGACCATTATCATCTCCGCTTTCGCCCTCACAGTAAGAACCATGTTTTCTCAGAAGAAGCTTTCTGAGATCAAGTCAGATTTCATCAATAATATGACTCATGAGCTGAAGACGCCCCTGGCCACCATCTCCCTCGCGATCGATGCACTCACCAATGAAAAGGTCATCGGCGATCCGGAGAAAATCCGGTACTACAGCACCATGATCAAGGATGAAAATAAGCGGATGAATAAGCAGGTAGAAAAGATCCTGCAATCTGCGAGGATCGAACGCCAGGAGGTAAAATTAAATCTCCAGGAGCTGAACGCCCATGAGATCATCAGGAAGGTGACCGACAACCTCGCCTTGCAGATCCAGGACCGGGAAGGCTCTCTGACGCTTAATCTCCAGGCCAGCCGACAAACCATCAAGGCGGATGAGGTACATTTCTCCAACATCATCTTCAACCTGCTCGATAATGCCATCAAGTATTCAAAAGATGCGCCCCGTATTGAGGTGGAAACACTGCTGCATGGTGGCTTCTTTGCCCTGAGGGTCAGAGATCATGGTATTGGTATGAATAAAGAAACCCAGAACAGGGTATTCGAGAAATTCTACCGCGCACACACAGGCAACCTGCATAACGTTAAAGGATTTGGCCTCGGTCTCAGCTATGTCAAGGGCATGGTGGACGCTCATGGCGGCAAGATCAAGGTCGATAGCACGCCGGGCAAGGGCAGCACCTTCACGGTCTTGTTCCCACTGGTGTAAAGTCCTGGCTCTCTCAGAGGTATTTTCCGGTATGACTTTCTTTCACGGAGGCCAGACCCTCAGGCGGACCTGCGTACAACAGATGACCACCTCCAGCGCCTCCTTCAGGACCCATATCGATCACCCAGTCTGCACTTTTGATCACATCCACATTGTGCTCCACCACGATAATGCTATGCCCCTGGTCCAGCAAAGCGTCAAAGGAACCCAGTAGCTTCCTGATATCGTGCATGTGCAAACCTGTCGTAGGCTCGTCAAAGATGAAGAGGATCTTCTCGCTCGTCTTGCCCTTCCCGAGGAACGATGCCAGTTTTACCCGCTGGGCCTCTCCCCCGCTCAGGGTATCGCTGCTCTGTCCCAGTTTCACATAGCCCAGGCCCACATCACTCAGCGGCCGTATAGCATTGACCAGCTTTTTCTCATCGTGAAAGAACTCCAGCGCCTCGTCCACACTCATCTCCAGAATCTCAAAAACATTCTTGCTCCTCCACGTCACTTCCAGCACTTCTTCCTTAAACCTGCGCCCTCTGCAAGACTCACAAACCAGATGAACATCTGCCAGAAATTGCATCTCCACCACTACTTCCCCCTCTCCTTTACAGGTATCGCAGCGCCCGCCGTCGGTATTGAAGGAGAAATGCTTTTCCGCAAAGCCCCGCATCTTCGACAGGGGCTGCTTCGCCAATAGCTTTCTGATCTCGTCCCAGGCCTTGATATAAGTCACCGGATTGCTCCTGGAAGACTTCCCTATAGGATTCTGGTCCACCATCTCTATCAGGCCAATCTCATCCAGATCACCACCGAGATAGCGGTGCAATCCCGGTCTGTCGGCTCCCTGCCCCAGATGTTTCATCAGGGCAGGATAGAGTGTCTGCTTCACCAACGTGGTTTTACCACTTCCGCTGACACCCGTTACGACACAGAGTGTGTTCAACGGAAAACTCACATCCACGTTCCGGAGGTTGTGCTGACGGCAGCCCTCCAGCCGGATGGTTCCCCGCGGCTTCCTTTTCGTTGCAGGCGGCTCGATCTTCATTTGCCCGCTCAGATATTTCCCCGTCAGGCTCTTTTCATGCCGGATCAGCTCACGGAAATTCCCCGCAGCAACCACTTCTCCACCCAGATGCGATGCCAGCGGCCCCATATCGATAATATAGTCCGCCTCCCGCATCATCATATCATCATGCTCCACGACCACCACCGTATTCCGAAGATTCCTCAGCGACTTCAATACCCGGATCAGCCGTTCTGTATCGCGTGGGTGAAGGCCAATGCTTGGTTCGTCGAGAATATAAAGGGAATCCGTAAGATTACTTCCCAGAAACTTGGTTAGCTGAATCCGCTGGCTCTCCCCTCCGGACAGCGTATTGGCCAGCCGGTTCAGGGTCAGATACCCCAGGCCTACATCCAGCAGGGTTTGCAGGCGCTGTTCAATTTCCGTCAGTATCCTTTTCGCCACCTGCTGCTCATATTCATTGAGCTGAATATTCTTAAACCATTCATACAGGTCGGAAGCCGGCAGCGACAGCAGGTTGCCGATGGTCGCGTTATTCACCTTTACGTAAAGGGCCTCCGGCCGCAGCCTCGTTCCCTTACAGGCAGGACAGGTGGTTTTTCCCCTGTAACGCGCCTGCATGATACGGTACTGTACCTTATACAGGTTCTGCGCCACCATATCGAAGAAGTCACGAATGCCCTCCACCTTATTATTACCATTCCAGAGCAGATCCCATTCTGCCTCCGAAAGCTCGGCCACAGGCTTGTGAACCGGGAAATCGAACCTGGCGGCATTCCGTATGAAAGCCGATTTCCATTCCCCCATTTTCTCGCCCTTCCAGCAGGCTACTGCACCCTCATAAACGCTCAGACGTCTGTCGGGAACCACCAGGTCTTCATCGATGCCCAGCACCTGACCGAAACCCTCGCACTGGGGACAGGCACCATAGGGATTATTGAAAGAAAACAGGTTCGGAGTCGGCTCTTCGAAAACCATCCCGTCTGCCTCAAACCGGTTATTGAACCGGTGGATCTCCAGGCCATTGGTTTCGAGAATACATTCTCCCTCACTCTCATAAAAAGCCGTCTGAATGCTGTCCGCAAGCCGGTGCAGATCATCCTCGTCAAAATCCTTCACCACAATCCTGTCAATCAACAGGTAAACATGCTCCGTGGAGGCATCAAGCGGATGCTCTATATCAAGGGGCAGCTCAGAGTCACCATTTAATACCTCCTCGATCCGGTGCGGGCGACCCACTGATTGCGAATGATGATAAATACGGGCAAATCCCTTGTGCATCAGGATATCCAGCTCCTCCCGGAGAGTTCTGCCAAACCGGGTAACCAGAGATACCATAATCTGCACCTTAGTACCTTGTGGCAGCGTTTTGACAAAGTCCACCACATCGCTGACACTATCCTTCTTCACCTCTTTCCCACTCACTGGCGACCAGGTTCGTCCTACCCGGGCAAACAGCAGCCGGAGGTAATCATAAATCTCGGTCATCGATCCCACCGTAGACCGGGGCGTACGGGTCGTCACCTTCTGCTCGATAGCGATTGCAGGACAGATACCCCGGATAAAATCCACATCGGGCTTGTCCATCCGCATCAGAAACTGACGGGCGTAGGCGCTTAGACTCTCCGCATACCTGCGTTGTCCCTCTGCGAAAAGCGTATCCATGGTCAGGGACGACTTGCCGGAGCCTGAGACACCCGTGACCACCACCAGTTGATTTCGCGGAATAGCCACATCGATGTTCTTCAGGTTATGCATGCGGGCCCCCTTGATGAAGATCACCTCCTCACCACGCCCCTCAGGTTCCCCGGTATCATGGCGCTCTGTTTTTGGAGCGGAAACACCGTAAACCTTTTTATCTTCTGCTCCCGCTTTACCGGGCGCCACCACTTTGTTACTTGCTTTCTTCGATGCCATAAACGCTTTGCGAAGTTAAAGGATCGGCTGCCATCGTTGCTCCAGCACCTTCCTCATTACATAATCATTCATCCACCAGGGACCAATCGGCACGTCCTCCTCGTAGATGATGCTAAAACCCATCTTTTTATAAAACCCGATGCTGGGGTTAAACCGGTTGACATTCAGCTCGAGCACCGTGCTGCCGGCTTCCAGTACCCGAGCTTCCACAGCCTGCAGTAATTCCCTGCCAAAACCGGCACCCTTCGTTTCGGGAAGACAGTAGAGTTTATGAAGTTTGAACACTCTCGGATCCTCCGTACGGGGTGCGTAGGCTGCAAAGCCGGCAATCCGGTTGTCTACGAGCTTCAGAAGATAGGTCTGTGACTTTTGTTCTATCTGTTGCGTTAACAGCTCCGTGTTGTATAGTTGTTGGAGCATATAGCCGATTTGTTCGGCGGAAAGGATCGGCTGATAGGTAGTCCACCAGGTATTCACCGCCACCTCCCGTATCTCCGGAACATCTGTGGGCCTTGCCTCACGAATAGCATGCATCTTCAAAATTAAATCCTGACCGGTAAGAGGCAAAAAAACCGGTGTTATTTAAACTGAAAAGGAGCGCAAAAGCGCCCCTTTCCTCTCTCAAAAAAACCAACCATCTAACCCTTCGCCTGTGCGAACTGAACATTGATCTGCATCCTTACGTCATCTCCTACGACCGCGCCACCAGCTTCGGTAACGGGTCCCCAGCTTAAGCCAAACTCCTTTCTGTTGATGGTTCCGTTCGCCTTAAATCCTGCCTTTATATTACCCCAATTGTCTTTAACTGTTCCGCCAAACACCACTGCAAACTGCACTTTCTTTGTAATCCCTTTTATAGTCATATCTCCTTCCAGAACGTAAGCGTTATCCTTCACCTTTTTGAAGGACGTGCTCTTAAACTTCATTTCAGGAAATTTATCTGTATGGAAGAATTCTTCTGATTTCAGGTGCGCGTCACGCTTCTCGTTATTCGTATTGATGCTGGTAGCATCCACGGAGAACTCGATCTGTGCCCCGTTGAAGTCGGGATTAGGAGCAGAGATCTTACCGTTAAACACATTGAATGTACCTTCTACTTCAGAGATCACCATATGATCAACGGTGAAACGAACATTCGAATGGGAATGATCGAGGTTCCAGGTCGTGGCTGCGGCGGGAGCGGCTGCCATGACTGTTTTTGCGGACTGCGCATAAAGTGCGGGCTGAGCGAACGCCAGAGCACCAAGAATAAAGATCTTCTTCATACTATTTTTCGTGTGGTTTATGCAAATGTATGTACACCTTTTCAGAGATACGAATTTGTTCGATCTATAGGTGTATAGAGTCAATTAGTCGTTAGAGGTTAGTGGTGAGTAATTAGCGGTTAGTAATTAAATCATTGCTGTCCGGTAAAAATCAGAAGCTGCGGTTTTTTCAAGATCATGTCATTTCCAGGATCAGAAAGCAAACTATATAACGGTGCAATTGTGTATTGATATTCCATTATACACCAGTCAAACACATAAAAGAAAAATCCGTGTGAACGGTCGTGAAGCGGTGGAGCGGCGGTGGGGAGTCGGTTGGGTAATTACGGAGGTAGGACGCAGGTCTAACGCAGGTTTAACTGAAAGCCGACTGAGGGGTAGTGGATATTGACGCTCAGTTGGCCTTCGCAGGGGCCATTGGCCATTGGCAGTGCTGCACTGGCAACTGACAACCCGCGATGGCAAGTAGAGCTATTGTTTAACAGTGTAATTAAATACTAACGTCAGCTATCCGCTGCGCTGTAGGATTTTGGACCATTGTTCGGTCACGAGTAACGCAATTAGCCGGCCAAATGTAAACCGAGATATTCGATTTGCATTGTCGATGAGCAATCTGTACAACAATTCTGCGGCGATATAGTAATCCAGGAACAATGCAGTGTCGCCAGTTTGGTCTGATTTCTGGTCGATTAGATGTCTCCTCAATTTCTATTGATTGTCATTTAATACCATTAATGACTAACGACTAATCATTAACGACTAATATCAACCTCTCTTCCCCGACAACATCGGCACAAAAACAAAATCCCCCATTTCTTCCTCATGGGTATTACCGTTCTTGTCTTTGGTGATGCGGAGCATCTTCTGTCCGGACTCGTCGCCGACGGGAATGACGGCAATACCGCCGGGTTTCAATTGCTCGATCAGCTTTGGCGGCACAAAGGGCGCAGCCGCCGTCACGATCACCTTATCGAAGGGGGCATAGGACTGGAGTCCCTCATAACCGTCTCCGAAGAACCTTTTGATATTGGGGTAGTTTTTAAGAAAGAAGAACTGTCCCACCAGATCATACAGCGCCCTTTGCCTTTCGACGCTGAAGACCATAGCGCCCATTTCAGCGAGCACACAGGCCTGGTAGGCGCTGCCGGTACCGATTTCCAGTACCTTATCAAATTTCTTTATCTCCAGGAGCTGGGTCTGGTAAGCCACGGTATAGGGCTGTGATATTGTC
>JAEYQO010000018.1 GCA_023409975.1 Bacteroidota bacterium
GTACGGTATGGAATGGGGCACGCTTACCAATGGCGGCCATGCGTTGATTTACGGTATCGATTCGCTAATCGGCTGGGAGACCGTTGGTGGCAATCCGAATTACGATATTTACGTTGCTAAAAACGACTTTCTCTCGCCATCCGGATTATTTGCAACCCTCAACCAGTATTATTCTAAAGGGGTCTTCAGCACCCTCGCGCATCCTTCTTTCTCCCATTTTGGGCAACTGGCATTTCAGCCTTTCAGTAAGCTGGTAGATAGTGCTGTTGTTGGTGTAGCTATAGAGAGCGGTCCTGCATTCAGTACGGCAATCGATTATAGTGATCCGGCCGTAGGTATGTCGCATCTGGACTATTACGAAACACTGCTATCCAGGGGTTACCATGTAGCCCCTATGATCGATCATGATAATCACAACATGACTTTTGGCAGAACGGCATATACCCGCACCGCTGTTTTAGCCCCGGTATTACAGAAGGACAGTTTCCTGTTAGCGATGCAGGCAAGAAGGTTTTATGCCACCCAGGATTGTGATACCCGTGTGACCCTAACCATCAACGGGCGTCCGATGGGTTCTGAATACACAGCAGCCTTCGAACCGGCTTTGACGGTATACGCCTCAGATCCGACAGATCCAGGCACTGTTCCGATTATTCGTTTAAGGTCGGGCGTACCGGGAAGTAATCAATTACCCGTGACCATCCGGACTGACACCGCCTATTCTGTCAGCTTCACAGATCTTACGGTAGAGGACAGCATGACCGTCTACTATTATGCGGATATCCAGATCGGCGCTAACCGAACTATTACGGCGCCGGTATGGTATACCAGAGCAGATTCCCTGTCGCTGAGGGTCGATAAGACTCCTGTCTTAGCTGGCCGGAGCGGTATCATGAAACTTTTAGGAAAAAGCGATCAGAATCAATTGCGGATGCAGCTCGTCAGCCCGTCTTCTGTCAACGCGACCATTGAACTTTTCAGTCTTGCCGGCCAGAAAATCTACAGTGCCCATACAACTGTGGGAGCGGGGGTAAAAGAATGGGAAATCGGATTGCCGCCCCTGGCGCCGGGAATGTATCTGATACAGGGAACCCTGGGAACTGACCAGTTTCAGTGGAAGCTATATCTGGATTAAAATTTACATTAATCGCTTGATTTTTTTCATAAAACATAGTTTTTCTAGTCTTTATTATTATTTTTCCTGAAACGACGCAACTATTTTTGCCTCATGAAACTTCAGGATGCCATCAAAACAGAAAAGTTTAAGAACGAACGCCATAAGGCCACGCTCAACTTATTGTACACCGCCTACTGGTATAAAACCCATGTGAGTACCACCCTTAAACTGAGCGGATTAACTACTGAACAGTTCAACGTACTGCGTATTCTGAAGGGTAAAAATCCCGAACCGATGTGCGTGAAGGATATCGCTTCAAGAATGCTGGAGAAAAGCTCCAATGTCCCAAGAATCATCGATCGTCTTGTCAGGAAAAAGCTGGTAAAACGAAAAAACTCAAAAGAAGACAAAAGGGAAACGCTGGTTAGCCTTACAGATCTTGGTCTTGAACAGACTGATATGGCTACAAAGGCGGTCGATAAGCAGCGGTCGAAGATCATAGGACTCTCGGAGGAGGAGGCTACACAGCTACATATCCTGCTTGAAAAAATCAGAGCCGTCGATTAACAGCATTGATTGCGCTGAAGCCTCACCCAACACTTACAAGAATAGCTTTCCGGCCCGGCTGATCAGCCGGGCTTCTCTTTATCCTGATTCTTGAAAATGTATTCCCGATTGTGTAAATATTTCTGACTACCAGGTGGCTAGCTTTGCAGCGCAAAAAAGATACTAGCACCCACATGAACACCAAAACAATATTACTCGCTGGCCTTGCGGCAATTGTATTTGCTTCATGCCAGAAAGACGACAAGGACCCTGCGCCCGTACAGAAGATTCCTTATACAAGTCTTACTGCGACCACCAA
Organism: Bacteroidota bacterium; assembly: GCA_023409975.1. Taxonomy (GTDB): domain Bacteria; phylum Bacteroidota; class Bacteroidia; order Chitinophagales; family Chitinophagaceae; genus JAFIGV01. The sequence continues at coordinate 1,983 of JAEYQO010000018.1, forward strand.
CTATTTTACGACATTTCAGGGGCCAGACAGTCTGAGCTCTGTCGATTTCAGCGGCCAAACCACCCGCATCAGCATGATGAAGGAAATAGACGCGTATATGAAAACCGGCATAAATGCCAGTATTCAGGCCAGCAAGCTGAATGATATGTTCAATAATCAGAACAGTGCCTTCAATAGCGCCAATCTGAATGCGGCTACCGATAAGACGATTGTCTCAAAAACAGCCCAATCCTTCGGCGGAAGTCAGGCTGAAACCGAGCGTCAGCGTTTCCGTGGATGGTTTGATTCGCTGGAAATGGCCAGCATCAATCATGGCCAACAGGCTCAACAGGGAATGGCTGGTGTTCTTGATGGAAAGTACCTCGTAGACGCGAAAGGATTTGAATACGGCCAGTTTATTCAGAAAGGCCTTATCGGAGCCATGATGCTGGATCAGATCAGCAATATTTACCTGGGAGCCGAGAAGCAAAATGCTGACAACAGCACAATAATTACCGATAAAAACTACACTGCTCTGGAACACCATTGGGATGAGGCATATGGTTACCTTACGAGCAATGAATTCTTCCCGAAGACTGACCCCAATGACAACACCAAATATCTTGAGTCCTATCTGGGTGGTTATGTACGTCAGGTAAAGGCCCCTTATGGCAATCCTGCCGATGTGTACATGTCATTCCTGAAAGGCCGTGCAGCCATTGTCAATAACGACATGAGCACCCGTGACGAGCAAATCAGCAGCATTCGTGCGGCGTTGGAGAAATCGATTGCAGTGATAGCTGTGAGCTACCTGAACAAAGCTAAGACCGCCAGCACTGACGGTGGTAGATTCCATGCACTTTCTGAAGGAGTTGGATTTATTTATGCGCTTCGTTTCGCTCATAACGCGAAGATTGACCATGAGAAATCCAATGAGCTGCTGGATAACCTGCTGACAAAACCTAACGGCTTCTGGTCTCTGACGCCTGGTGATCTTGATGCAGTACGCAATGTAGTCGCTGATGCTTTTTCAATAGAAAGAAATGCTGTTGTTAACCATTGATAGTTTACTTTTTACAGAAGTTACAAGCGGTTCTGAAGAACCGCTTTTCCTCATTTAAAACCTAGTGTTCATGAAGAAAATATACAGTCTTTACATCTTTGTAGCAAGCCTGTTTTTCGTAACCGGTTGTACGAAGGAAGAAGACAAAACTGGAAACGATAGTAACCTAAATAGAAAGGAGCTCCTGACAAATTACACCGACAGCTATATCCTGCCTGCCTATGATGCATTGAAGGCATCTCTCACGACTCTCGAAACTGCAACGGACAGCTTCATAGCGTCGCCGGATGAAACCAACCTTCTGCAGCTCAGGAACATGTGGAAAGCGGCCTATATCGTCTGGCAGCGCACCGATCTGCTGGAGTTCGGCCCTGCGGAAGACGTATCACTACGGATGTATCTGAATGTCTATCCAACTTCGCCTTCCAAAATCAATGCAAATATCCAGAGTGGGTATTACAACCTGGATGCTTTCGGAAATAACGATGCCCAGGGTTTTCCGGCTATGGATTACCTGTTGAATGGCTCGGGAAGCTCCGATGCGGAAATTGTGGCATTGTACAGCACTGATCCACTGGCCAGTCAAAGGACTGATTACCTCAAAGCAATTGTCAGCACAATGAGTAGCAGGGTGACAGATGTTCGCAACGAATGGGACGATTACAAATCCACTTTTGTTAACGCCACGGGCACCGATGTCAATAGCAGCATTTCTGTGATGACCAATGCCTTCGTACTCTATTATGAGAGATTCCTGCGTTCTACAAAAGTAGGAATACCTGCAGGTGCGATGACCGGTGTTGCACTACCGGAACAAACAGAAACGAATTACCGTCCCGAACTGGCCAGGGAACTGCTGCTGACTGCCCTGGAGGCTGTTAATAGCTTCTATGAGGGCTATCATTTTCATACGCTCCAGAATGGAGTAGGCATGAAAGATTATCTGGCGACTATCGGAACGAAAGACGAAAATGGTGTTTTGATCTCTGACATTATCAGCACGGAACTTGAAGAGGCGAAAACGGCCGTGGGCACACTTAATGGCACCATCAAAGATGCCGCTCAGAACAACCGTCCTGCTCTGCTGTCGGTCTATGATCAGCTTCAGGATCTTGTTCCGCTTTTTAAAGTAGATATGGTTTCGGCCTTCGGTATTTCAATCACATACGTGGATAACGACGGCGATTAGGACATGTTTTCGAATCAGGTACAGAAGCAATTCATCAAATGGCTGCAGCAACCCCTGAGTGCTGCAGCCCTTGGTTTCTTCCGTCTTGTTTTCGGCCTCATGATCCTGGGCGGCGTGATCCGTTTCTGGCTCAGGGGATGGATTGAAGAATTATACATCAACCCGACGTTCTTCTTTCACTATCATGGTTTTTCCTGGGTGAAGCCGCTGGGAGTCCATACTTACTGGTTATTCCTCGTTTGTGGCCTGAGCGCGTTATTCTTTGCCCTGGGGTGGTTTTACCGGATAGCTGCGTTTATGCTTTTCCTAAGCTTCACCTATATAGAGCTGATGGATAAGACCAACTACCTGAACCACTATTATTTTGTATCCCTTGTATTGTTTTTGATGCTTTGGCTGCCTGCGAATGCCAGCCTTTCCATAGACGCCCTCAGGAATCCGAAACTAGCAAAGCAATATATTCCCCGCTGGACCATCGGCAGCATCCGTTTCATGCTCGGGATTGTTTACGTTCTGGCCGGACTCGCAAAACTCAACAGTGACTGGCTGGTAGAGGCTATGCCTTTGAGGCTCTGGCTGCCGGCAAAGAACGACCTTCCGATAATCGGCTCACTGCTGGATGATGTTTGGGTGGCCTATCTATTTAGCTGGTTTGGGGCTATCTACGACCTTACCATCGCATTCTTTCTTTTAAACAGGAAAACAAGGCCCTTTGCCTGGCTGGCGGTGATCGTATTTCATATGTTGACTGCGATTTTGTTTCCGATCGGGATGTTCCCCTATATCATGATCGTTGCTACCCTGATTTTTTTCGATAGCAGAGACGTGGAGAATGCACTGTCGAAAACCTGGAAAATCGGATGGCTGCCGCTGGTCAGAAATGGCAGGTTCAGATTCCTCCGCCCCCTGAAGCAACAGGTTCTGTGGTTGATTTTCTCGCTCTTCTTTTTGATACAGCTTTTATTACCCTGGAGGTACTTAATGAGCCCCGGGGAATTATTCTGGACCGAAGAAGGTTATCGCTTTTCATGGAGAGTCATGTTGATAGAGAAACTGGGGTATGCCCAGTTTATCGTAACAGACAGCAAAACCGGTGAGCGGATAGTAGTAAACAACAATGACTTCCTCACGAAGAATCAGGAGAAAATGATGGCTACCCAGGCCGACTTCATTCTGCAGTATGCCCATTTTCTTCACGAACATTACCGGGTATCGGGTATGCATGATCCGATTGTCCAGTCGGTCATTTATGTCACGCTTAATGGTCGAAGGAGCCGATTGTTTACAGACACAACAGTCAATTTAGCTCAGGAACAAGATGGTTTTCAACATAAGACCTGGATTACAGGTTTCGAAGAAAAAATCTATGGACTTTAGAAAATTCATACACACTCTGGTTCTTTTACTACCCCTTCAGGCATTGTCGCAGGAAGACAGCACCCGCAAGCTGGAGGAAGTTGAAGTGAGGGAAGAGCGCAGCAGCATGAGCCATATGTATCAGGTGGACGGAATGCGTATTGCTGCAGGGAAGAAAACAGAGGTCATCAGTGTGGATCTGCTGAATGTCAATAAAGCCACTAATAACACCCGTCAGGTTTATGCAAAAGTTACGGGACTGAATATTTTTGAGAATGATGGTTCAGGACTGCAGCTCAGCATCGGTGGACGAGGTCTTGACCCGAACAGGACTTCCAATTTCAATGTCCGGCAAAACGGATATGATATCAGTGCAGATGCGTTAGGATATCCAGAGAGCTATTATACCCCACCCGCAGAGGCCTTGAGAAAAATCGAGATTATCAAGGGAGCGGCCGGCTTACAATACGGATCACAATTCGGGGGCTTGCTGAACTTTGAAATGAAGCAGCCAGAGGAACTCAGAAAGAAACTGGTGGTAGAAAGCAGGCAGACACTGGGTTCGTTTGGGTTTCTTGGGTCTTTCAATAGCATTGGCGGAACAACAGGGAAACTGAGTTACTATGCTTATGCCCATTATAAGAGAGGTGAGGGCTGGCGACCTAACAGCGCTTTTGAATCGTTCAACGCTTATGCCGATGTTCATTACCATATCAACGAGCGACATATGGTGGGTATTGAATACAGTCACCTGCATTATCTGGCTCAGCAGCCAGGAGGACTGACCGATGAGATGTTCAGGCAGAACGCGAGACAGAGTAACCGTCATCGCAACTGGTTTGCTGTGGACTGGAATCTTATTGATCTCGAGTGGGATTATCAGATCAGTCCGCAAACCCGGCTGCAGACCCGCCTATCCGGACTGCTGGCGAGCAGGAACGCCATCGGATACCGTCCGGCCCGACCATCGCAGGCAGACCTTGGCGGTGCACGGGACCTTATCAAGGGCAGGTTTCAGAACGTTACGCTGGAATCGAGATTTCTCCACCGCTATACTATCGGACGAAGAAACTTTACTCTTCTAACCGGAATCAGAGCCTATCGGGGTTATATTACCGGAGTGCAGGGCGATGTCAACAACGGATCCGGCGCCTCATTTGACTTTGATGAAGAATCCTCCCTGGTAAGATCTGATTATAGCTTTCCGAATCTGAACTATGCCTGGTTTGCAGAGCATATCTTCCGGATTAATGACCGCTGGAACATTACCCCGGGTGTTCGGGTGGAATATCTGCATACTCAGGCGGAAGGTTGGTTCAGAAGCCGTCAGCTCCACCCCAATACACAGGCCGTACTATTCGATTCTGTCAGCCAGGAACGGAAAAACCTACCAAGAAGTTTTATGATCGCTGGTGTGGGAAGTAATTACAAGATCCGCAGCGGCCTGGAATTGTACGGAAACCTTTCTCAAAATTACCGTTCAGTGACCTTTAGTGATATTCAGATTGTCAATCCATCCTTTGAGATTGATCCGGGCATTGAGGATGAGAAGGGATTCAGTGGTGATCTTGGGATACGTGGTCAGATCAGAAAAATGCTTCGATTTGACGCCAATGTATTTTACCTCTACTATGGTAACAGGATCGGGGAATACGATGCAAAGCGTAAATATGAGAATTCGGGGAGTAGTAGCACCTATGCAATCAGAAAACGGGGCAATGTAGGTGTCGCGCAAATTATGGGAATAGAGAGCTTTGCGGAAGTTGACGTCCTGAAAATGTTTCAGTCTGAAGCCAGCGACTGGACGGGAACGCTCTATTCTAACTTTACGGTAACGGAAGCGAGATATACCAGGAGTCCGCATAAAAACATTGAAGGTAGTAAGGTTGAATACGTGCCGAATCTGAATTGGAAGGCTGGTGTGCAAGGCGGCTACAAGCAATTCAGGATCACCTGGCAGCTCAGTCACCTGAGCGAACAATTTTCAGATGCTACTAATGCCCGGGAAAGCGGTTATACTGCGGTAAACGGGATAATACCTGCCTATACAGTAATGGATCTTTCCCTGAGCTGGAGCTGGCGTTGGCTGAGCATTGAAGGCAGCGTGAACAACCTGACTGATGCTACCTACTTTACGAGGAGGGCTACCGGGTATCCCGGACCTGGAATACTACCTGGCGAAGGGCGGAGCTTCTATTTAACCACCGGTGTAAAATTTTAATTACCCCGGACTCTTATTTATTGGGCTCTTCATTACGGCCGCGTATTTCGCGCTCATGACCCCTTAGCTGGGATTTGCGCGACTCATCGCGAGGATCATTACCACCATGCTGGACATCAGTTCGCTCGTTGCTGTCCGGATAACGGCTATACCGTTGCTGCCCGCCCGATGCCGGAGCAGACCTGATCCAATCCTGATGCTCATCTCTGTTTAACTTTTTAGCCATAAAGGGTTTTTGATTAATCTACGGTCACAAACAATGCCATGCCCTCTTAATGGAATGTAAAATCGCTACTCGCTGCACAGGTAATTTACTTAGGGCATAGTTTTTAGTTTCTACTGATTCAATTGAAACGATGAGTCTGGAAACGGGAATCAAACTGACGAGAAGGAAGCTGAAGCGGCTGGTGAAGGACGCACCCAAAAGTGCAGAAGCGGTGAACCTGAGGTATGTAACGGATGCTGAACCCGGCATCGTGCGCATGAGACGGGGAGAGGGGTTTATCTACAAGTACAAAGGGCGGGCGGTCACCGACAAAGCGGTACTGCACCGGATCAGGAGCCTTGTGATACCACCGGCCTGGGAGAAGGTATGGATCTGTATTAGCGAGGATGGACACCTGCAAGTGACGGGGTATGATATAAAGGGAAGAAAGCAATATCGTTATCATCCCCTATGGAACACCTTCCGGAATCAGACGAAATATTTTCATCTGCATGATTTTGGGAAGGCGCTGCCCCTTCTCCGTTCCCAGATAAAAAGTGATTTATCCCGTCAGGGATTACCACAGCAAAAAGTACTGGCAGCGGTGGTGTTGCTGATGCAGTGTACCTGTATCAGGATCGGGAGTCAGATATATGAGAAGCTAAACGGTTCCTTTGGTTTAACGACTTTGAAGGACAAGCATGTTCAGATCAGCGGAAGCAGCCTTAAGTTCTGTTTTAAAGGAAAGAAAGGTGTCTTCCATGATATCAGTTTCCGAAGCAGGAAACTGGCCAGGATCGTTCAGGCCTGCAAGGACATTCCCGGGAAGGAGCTCTTTCAATACTATGATGAGCAGGGCCAACGAAGAAGTATCGACAGTGGAATGGTGAATAACTATATCAAGACCATCAGTGGTGGTGAATTTACGGCTAAGGACTTCAGAACCTGGGCAGGTAGTCTGCAGGCGCTGGAGGCTTTCCGGTCGCTTGGCGGCTGGACCACCCAGGCGGAGCTGAAGCGGAAAACAGTTCAGGCTCTGGATCATGTGGCCAGTGTCTTGGGAAATACAAGGACCGTGTGCAGGAAATACTATGTGCATCCTGCGATACTGGAGTTATATGAGGAAGGGAAGCTCCAGCGCTATCTGGACCACCTGGGGCAGCCCGACTGCGAATTGGGCGATACCGGGCTAAGTCCGTCGGAAAACACCTTGATGAAGCTACTGGAAGTAAGGGGGAAGGAAGTGATTGTAGGTTAAAGGACGAAGGATCTCGAAGTCCTTCACTTAGTTTGCTGATCAAGGAAAGTTTATCAATGGGAAAAATCACCTGACGCGTTTCTCAAAATAATTAATACCTGCAACGTCTGATAAAGCAGAATCTAAACATGATACGATACAAATCGTTAATGGTTTGACACAATAAAAAAGAAAAGGATGTCCGCAAAGACATCCAATCCTATCAAGTAGCCTCGTCAGGAATCGAACCTGAATCTGGAGCTTCGGAAACTCTTATACTATCCATTGTACTACGAGGCCATACAGGTTCCAAATTTAAACAGAACCCAACTAATTCCGAAGAGAAGAACTTAAAAGAAAAAGCGGCCGTTCCGACCGCTTTCTTGTACCACGTACGGGATTCGAACCCGTGATTCCTCCGTGAAAGGGAGGCGTCTTAACCCCTTGACCAACGCGGCATTTCCCGTTTGGGATTGCAAAGATACGCAGAGATCAGAGCCCGCCAAATTTTTTCACAGAATTATTTTTTAAGCATTCATCATTGCGTTCACGATCGGCAGGAAGGTATCCGCTTTCAATGAAGCGCCACCGATAAGACCACCATCCACATCGCTACATTCAAACAGCTCTGCCGCATTGGATGCGTTACAACTTCCGCCATAGAGAATGGTCATTGCATCCGCTGCATCTTTACCAAACTTTGTTGCAATGACCTGACGGATATGATGGTGCATATCCTGTGCCTGAGCTGAACTGGCTGTCCTTCCGGTACCTATAGCCCAGATAGGTTCGTAGGCAATGGAGATCTGAGAAAGCTGTTCGGCGTTGAGGTGAAACAAAGCCGCCTCCAGCTGCTTTTCAACGTATTGGTTCTGCTTATCAGCATCCCTTACTTCCAGGGGTTCGCCACAACAGAAGATAATTCTCAGATTCCTTTCGAGAGCCTGGCCGATCTTCTTCACCAAAAGCGTGTCATCTTCCCTGAAATACTCTCTCCTTTCGGAGTGGCCGAGGATAACGTGACTGACTCCAGCGCTGTGCAACATCGTTGCGGACACTTCCCCTGTGTAAGCTCCGGAAGCTTCAGAAGCACAATTCTGAGCGCCCACATTGATAAAATCATACTCTTCCAGTTGCGAAACTGTTTGTGACAGATGCACGAACGAAGGGGCAATAACGACTTGTTTCTGCTCGCTTAGTTCCGGCAGGTTGCTGAGGATGCTGTCGACCAGATTCTTACCTTCTTCCAGGCTCAGATTCATTTTCCAGTTGGCAGCAACGATTTTCTTTCTCATAATAGCAGTTTGTAAAATTTCTCTGTATTGATTAATTGATGGATGCTTTGAATAAGACTCTTTGCTTTTCGGTCTTCCCAAAAATGTGTGCGAAGATTTTTCTTTCGGCCCCGGAGAGTTGCTTGCCTCTGCGAGCCATCATTCTGTCGGCGGTTTCTATGGCTTTTTCAAGCTTGTAGGTGGTCATGCCCTCTGCCCCACCCCAGCTAAAGGATGGAAGGAATTTGTCGGGAAATCCTGCTCCGTATATATTGGCAGAGACGCCTACCACTGTTCCGGTATTAAACATGGTATTGATCCCACACTTGGAATGGTCACCCATAAGCAGTCCGCAGAATTGAAGTCCTGTGGCCACCAGTTTACGCTCCTGTTCGCTCCAGATCTTGATATAATCGTAATTATTCTTGAGGTTGGAACAGTTGGTGTCTGCGCCAAGATTGCACCATTCTCCGATAACTGCGTTCCCAAGATAGCCATCGTGACCTTTATTGCTGTTGGCGAAGAACACTACGTTGCTGAGCTCGCCACCTACCTTGCAGCCCGGACCGAGGGTTGTGGCGCCGTACACTTTTGCACCCATTTTGACAACAGCGTGTTCGCAGAGTGCGAGAGGGCCTCTGATCACGGCACCTTCCAGGATCTCTGCTTCCTTACCGATGTAAACAGGTCCGGTAGTTGCGTTGATGATGACACCGGGACAGATAATTGCGCCTTCTTCGATAAACAGGTTTTCTCTGCCAGGGACCTGCACATAATCGGGAATCGTCGCGGAGGTTCTGCCTTTTGACAGGAGGGAAAAATCCAGCCGGATAGCCAGATCGTTTAAGTTGAAGATATCCCAAACTTCCTTCAGGGCATCAACCTGATCGGTGAATTCTACCGGGGAGAGGTTCTCCTGCATTTCCCAGGTTGCGAATTCGAGCGACTGAAGTTCAGGACGGGCGGCGATAAGAAGGTCATCCTTCATCAGTTTCTGTCCTGGCTTCAATTCCAGAATGGCGGATGTTAAGGCTGGAGTGCCGAATACAGCACCATTGATAAGAATAGGATCTGTGCTGCTTCCCAGGGGGAACTGTTCCTGCAGGTAAGATTCTGTGAGTGTTGAGGTTGTGTTGTTGAGCAGGAATTCCCAGCGTTCCCGCATGGTCAGGATGCCGCAACGAATATCGGCTACGGGCCTGGTGTGGGTAAACGGCAGTAGCCGGAACCTTACTGTAGTATCAAAGAGGATTGGGGACATAAAACAAAAAATCCCGGCAAAAGTCGGGATTTTTCGTGCCTCAAGCAACTAAGCGCGTAAAGCCTATTTCTTTGCGTAACGCTTTTTGAATTTGTCGATACGACCTGCCGTGTCTACGAATACAGATTTACCGGTATAGAACGGATGAGAAGTATTAGAGATCTCCACCTTTACCAGTGGGTACTCGTTGCCATCTTCCCAGGTGATTGTTTCCCTGGAAGGAGTGCAGGAACGGGTCAGGAACGAGTAATCGTTCGACATATCTTTAAATACCACTAAACGGTAGCTTTGGGGATGGATGTCTTTCTTCATTGTATTGCCGTTTTTATGCATGGATTGGGCCATGCTTGAATTTGAGTTGGCAAAGGTAGGAATTGCTGTAATAATGAACAAAAAAATATTGTGCATTAGTGGCAGGGGATTGGACTAATAAGTGGAATCATTCAGATGTCAGAGGACAGATGTCAGAGTACAGATATCTCTGCAGAACGTGCCAATAGCCGTAGTCAAAACCCAACGGCAATCTGGTTGATGGTTTATAGGTCCGGCGCTTTCAGGTAGGATACCCCTCCCCCAGACGTATCAGACAATAAAAAAACCCGGGGCAAATACCCGGGTCTGACTAAAAGTATTTTTAGAACTTTATTTCAGCATCTTTTGCAATTCAGCCTCAGCTTGTTCAGCGAACTGGTACTTACCAATGATCTTTCCGTCCGGACCTACAAGAAATGCCTGAGGCACATATTGCACTCCATAGATGGTTGCAGCCTTGGAATCCCAGCCACCCAGATCGCTCATATGGAATTCCCAGGCGAGTTTGTCGTCCTGAATGGCCTTCACCCAGGGCTCCTTTCCTTTATCCAATGAAACGCTCAGGATGGTGAAACCTTTCTTTGCATTTTTGAAGTCTTTGTCTTTATACCTGTTATAAAGGTCTACCAAACGAGGGTTGGCCATCCGGCAGGGTCTGCACCAGGAAGCCCAGAAATCGATCAGCACGATGCGATCTTTGGTGATTTTTGATAGTTCGAGGACTTCACCTTCGGGATTAGGGAATTTCAGTTCAGGCGCTTTCTGACCCAGCTGAATCTTTGTATTCTCCGGAACCTGGGCGTCGGCAGTGAGCGAGGCAAGGCCAAGAAACAAACAAGCAAGAAGTTTTCTCATCGGTTATATTCGGTTGTTTTAGATAAAGTTACGGAAGATTCAGTTTCTGACATCAGAGGTCAACCGAAAGCCCATCGAAGGCCAGGTTAAAACCGCCAGGAAGCCCAGCCTGTACCTGCTCATGCAAACCGAGTTGATGGCTGATATGGGTGAAGTAGGTAAGCTCTGGTTTCAATTCCGACCCGATAGCGATGGCCTCGGATAGTGTATAGTGCGAGACATGCTCCTGATGCCTCAGGGCGTTCAACACCAGAATGCGGGAGCCCCTGATCTTATCCATTTCTTCCGGCGCTATATAATTCGCATCTGTGATATAGGTGAAGTCGCCAATACGAAACCCCAAAACCTCCATCTTATAATGAAGCACCCGGATGGGTGTTAACTCGAGTCCTTGTATGCTGAATGGTTCCTGCGCCTGGATCGTGTGCAGATTGATTCTGGGCACACCGGGATAGTGCGCATTCTCAAAAATGTAGGAAAACTCCCGCCTGAGGCCCTGCTGAGTTTCAAGGGTAGCAAATACATCCATGGGCCTTTGCTGGAAGTAGTTATAGGCTCGCACATCATCCAACCCGGCCACATGGTCCTTATGGCTATGGGTGAAGACGACAGCATCCAGCCTGCTGACCTGCTCCCGGAGCATTTGCTGGCGGAAGTCCGGGCCGGTATCGATAACAATTTTCACCTGGGGAGTTTCGATCAGGATGGAGCTACGCAGCCGGTTGTCTCTGGGATCTGTGGAGGTGCAAACCTCACATTTACAGCCGATAACGGGTACCCCCTGAGAAGTGCCGGTACCGAGGAAAGTGATTTTCACGTCAGAGGTCCATTTGAGTTTGCACAGAACGATCGTTGTCGGAGCTGACATCACGGATCTGCTTGTACCATTTTTGCATCTCTCCGCTCAGCTCCTGCTCATTCACCTTAATGGACGGCAGGATTTCGACTAAGGCGTTGATGCGACCTTCAGCGTTCAGGAATTTGTTGATAACCACTATGCGCTTGTCCTCCAGAATACAGTATCCGGAATTGAAATTCCCCTTTTCATAGCGAACGATATAGCGGGCTTCATCGAATAGCTGCTCCAGTTTTTTAAGGGTGTTTGCTGTATATTTGAAACTCATTCGCAATTACCGGTTTCGATGTCTAAAAGTAGAAAATTAGCGGCACTTCTCCTTGCCGCAATAGTTTGGTGTGGTGGTTCATGGCAGGCAAAAGCGCAAAACCCTTCTAATTATTACATAGAGGATCCCAGGACATTCTACGGGGGCCTGATATTGGGCGGAAATTTCACCCAGGTTGATGGTGATGCGTTTGCAGGCTATCATAAACTCGGGCTGAATGCTGGCGGAATTATCTACATGCACATTGCACCCAACCTCGCAGCCAGCATGGAATTGCTTTTTTCACAGAAGGGAGCCAGGGCACATAAACCGCAGGAAGGTGGAGCAGGCAATCTCATCACCCAGTACAGGATCGACTTAAATTACGCTGAGATCCCCATACAACTCAATTATTTCGATAAGCGTAAAAGTCATTTTGGGGCGGGACTCTCCTATTCACGTTTGATCACTGCAAAGGAATCACTGGAGACCAACCCCCCAAACCAGATGGGCTCTCCTACCTATGTCAACCTTGAAGACTACCCTTTTCAAAAGAGCGATATCAATTTTATATTAGGGGGTAATCTGAAGCTGTGGCAGGGGTTATTTCTCAACATCCGCTTCCAATACTCTATGATCTCCGTAAGAAAGAATATCCCGCCGGGCTACGGCAGGGCAGAGCAATTCAACAATATGTGGACTGTTAGATTTATGTATTTATTTTAACCTCAAAGACTGTTATATGCAATTCACCAGTGCCATCAGTTGGTTTGAAATTCCGGCAAAAGATTTGGACAGAGCCAGAAAATTCTATGAAGACATTTTTGAGATGGAAATGATCCCCATAGAAATGGACACGATGAAGATGTATATGTTTCCGATCGAGGACATGAAAGGTGTTGGCGGAGCTGTATGTGAAGCTAATAAAGAGTTTAACCCTTCTGCAACTGAAGGACCGCTGATCTATCTGAACGGAAACCCAGACCTCCAGCGGGTGCTAGATCGTGTAGAACCTGCCGGAGGCAAGGTTTTGATGCCCAAAACAGTTATCAGTCCGGAATACGGATTTATGGCCCTGTTCCTCGATACGGAAGGAAACAGGATCGGGCTTCATTCCGAGCCTGACAAAAATTGAAAACAAGCCGGAGAGATGGAAAGAGTGACAATACTGCTGGAGAAGATAAAACAACTGAATGAGAAGGAAGAGGTAGGTCTTCTTGACCTGGACCTCATGATGGATTATACCCGCGTACTTTACTCCGATTTGATGGAATGGAGAAACACCGTGGGATTCAACAGCAATATTTCCGCAGAAACACCAGAAACTAACCAGCCGACACCTGCGCCAGAGGTGACAAAACAGGAGCCCCTGCCCCGGGCAACTGCACCGTCTGTAGAGCTGAGTGCCTCCCCCTCGGAATATAAGATCAAGGAAGCCCAGCCCATCCAGTTTGAATCTAAGGGTCCGCGAGAGGAAGACATCCGGAAACTCATCGGCATTAATGATAAGTACCAGTTCATCAGTGAGCTGTTTGGCAACAACAAAGAAGCCTATGAAGCCGTGATCGATGAGCTAAATACTTTCGAAGCTGAAACGGAAGCTCTGAACTGGTTAAAGAAATCCGTCTTTCTGGAATACCATTGGGATGAACAGTCGTTGTCCGTTCAATCTTTCTACCAGGTGATCGGTCAGTACTTTGCGGACCGGTAGCGGCCTATTCAAAGAAAATCTCCTCGGATTTCCTTTTGAAGATCGGGATGAACCAACTTCCCCTGACACCAAAGAGCATGTCAAAACGTGATTCGTTCCCTGGTCTTCTTACGTCGTAGAGATAATCCCTTCTTCCCTGAGTGAAACCGGCAACCACGTCCAATCCGACCTGGAAATTCACGAAACCGCTTTCGGAAAAATGTATATAGCCCACAAACTGCTCCAGAAAAAGACCGTTCGTCAGTCTGTCATACCCCTTTTGGTATTCATCCTTAAACTGTGGCAGGTTTCCGTCTGCTTTTTCAATAGAAATGAGAATCTTATGCTGCATGAAGCCCGCAGTGGTAAGAAAGAGTATCCCATTGTCACTATTAGTTGCTGAGGTGTTGTAGATCCACCCTGCCTGCAGACCGGCCATATACCCTCTCTGAAACTGACCAAACTGCGTACGGCTACCGTTTTCCGCTATGGCCAGGCCACGGTCGTCTTTGATGTTTGAAAGAAACCCGGGCTCTTCAATCTTATTACCGAATATGAAATCGAACTTGGCACCGAAAATCCAGTTGGAAGCGGTTTTATAGAACACGGAAGGCCCCAGACGATAACTAGGACCGAAACGTTCGGCCATATCCGCTGCAGGCAAATCAAAATTGCCGTTGACCGCGATCACGAATCCCTTCTTCGCTTCTTTTTTGGTAGTCACGAAGAGATCGTCCTGCGCCGAAGCCTGGGAAAACAAAAACAATGATACAATACCAAGGGCAAATTGCTTCATCGGGTAAAGATAAGACCTTTGGAAACGCTGCGATCCAGATGGTTCTACCGACAGGGCTTATCAGGGAAAAATGATTTAGTCCTGACGGAAAAACAGTAGGTTTGCCGCGTTAAAAAAGGAATTCGATGCAGCAGATCCAGATGGTGGATTTAAAACGCCAGTACCAGCACATTAAACCTGAAGTTGACAAGGCTATACAAAACGTGATAGATAGTGCCGCTTTTATCAATGGACCCGATGTAGCTGCTTTTTCGAATGAATTGGCGGCATATCTCGACGTGAAACATGTGATCCCCTGTGCCAATGGAACTGATGCGCTTCAAATTTCCCTGATGGCGCTGGGCCTGAAGCCGGGCGACGAGGTCATCACTCCTTCGTTCACCTATATCGCTACTGTTGAGGTGGTGGCACTGCTGGGTCTGAAACCTGTATTCGTTGATGTAGATGATGATAGCTACACCATGAATCTGAACAGTCTGAAAAAGGCAATCACCCCCAGAACAAAAGCGATCATACCCGTTCATTTATATGGTCAGTCGGTTGACATGGCGCCTTTGCTGGAGCTGGCCAGAGAACATAACATTCCCGTCATTGAAGATAATGCACAGGCCATAGGTGGTAATTACACGTTTCCCGACGGTACTGTGAAGAAAACAGGGTCGATGGGGCTGATAGGTTGTACCTCCTTTTTCCCTTCCAAGAACCTGGGCTGTTATGGCGATGGTGGTGCGATCTTCACCAACGACGACGATCTGGCAGAAAAGTTACGCATGATCGCCAACCACGGACAAAAGATGAGATATTATCATGAGATGGTGGGCTGCAATAGCCGGCTGGATACTATACAGGCCGCGGTGCTTCGGATAAAGCTCAGAAAACTGGACGAGTACTGTGATTCGAGGAGAACAGCGGCCACTTATTATGACAAGGCGTTTTCCGGTAATGCAAAGATCAGGACGCCCCACCGCCCTGAATACAGTCATCATGTATTCCATCAATACACACTGCAACTTGAAGGTGTGAACAGGGATGCGGTAGTAGAAAAAATGGCTGCTCGCGGTATCCCCACAATGATCTATTATCCTGTCCCCTGTCATAAACAGAATATGTTCAGGGATTTGGGCGGTGAGGATTTTAAGCTTCCTGTGACAGACTTTCTGCAGGACAGGGTGATCTCTCTGCCGATACATACGGAGCTCACAGAAGAAGAGCTACAATACATATCGACAAACCTATTGGAAGTCATTGAAGAACTCAGTTAGAACATGAATATTATCAAGACACCTATAAATGGTCTGTTGATTATTGAGCCCAGGGTCATGCATGATGATCGGGGCTACTTTTATGAGAGCTACAACAAAAAGGCTTTTCAGGCTGCGACAGGTCTGGACATCCGGTTTGTTCAGGACAACCAGGCCAGGTCTTCAAAAAACGTACTTCGCGGACTCCATTACCAGAGAGAACCGATGGCTCAGACGAAGCTCATCCGGGCACTCGAAGGTGAGATATGGGATGTGGTAGTGGACCTCCGCAAAGAGAGTTCTACCTGTGGTCAGTGGTTTGGTGTGGTATTATCTGCTGAGAACAAACGGCAGTTTCTGGTACCAAAGGGTTTTGCCCACGGTTATGCCGTGCTCAGCGATACTGCTGAGGTATTTTACAAATGTGACAATTTCTACAGCAGGGAATCTGAGGGAGGGGTATTATTCAATGATCCCGCGCTGCAGATTGACTGGAAGATAAATCTGGACGAGGCTATCGTTTCGGAAAAGGATCTGAAACAGCCCGCTTTCGTGGATACCAACAGTGGATTTTAATGCCGACGAAACGAATTCAGATCACTGGAAAAGTTCAGGGGGTTTTCTTCCGGGAATCCGCCAGAAAGGAGGCAACGAGATCAGGACTGACCGGCTGGGTGAGGAACCTTGAGGATGGTAGTGTGGAAGTAAGGGTAAGCGGACCGGAAACCGCACTCAACAGCTTTATCGCCTGGTGTAGAAAGGGGCCTATCCTCGCAAGGGTCGCTGAAGTGAAAACAGAGGATATTCCGGACGAGCAGTTTGAGGAGTTTGTCGTTTTGCGCTGAATTGAAAGTGTTGCAGGAATTTTACTGTTATCAATAAAGGAAGGCCCCGGTTCTAAAATCCGGGGCCTTTTTTATTTTGTATCTGTTCAGGTCATACTATTTGAAACTGTAGGTAAAACTCAGCCCTGTGCCGCCACTATAGGGGTCGTAGGAAGGACCGATACGCCAGGCTTGTTCCTTCAGCTCCCTTCTTTTGTGCCAGTGTGGCATCAGGATTCCGCTGGCTACACCAACGGCCGTCCCAACAAGTATATCAGATGGAAAGTGTTTTCCGGCTTCCAGACGCAGATAGGCGGTGTAGGCCGTAGCGGCTGCCGCTCCGCCGTAGAAAACCCATTTCATCTTACTGTCCGGGTGATAGTCGTCATAAACTTTGGCCGTAAAGAAAGTGGCCGTACCTACCAAAGCGACGTGGCCGGCGAAGAACGAGTTTTTATATCCACCACCAAGGCGATCCCAGGATGGTTTATCGGTATTATAGGATTCAGGACGGTAGCGATTGGTGAAGTAGGTCGAGCCCGTATAAAGCAAACCGGTGACTGCGAAAGTTTCCCAGTACATCAGACCAATGGAAAGGGCATCTTTACGCATTTGCTTATCGATGAATAATAAAGCCGGCAGTGGCATGGAGCCATAAAACAGAAGATCGCTGGTTTTGTCAGCTTTGTCGTCATCCTTTCCAGCTACCCAGCGATCGAAACCATTGATATCGTTTTTGTCAAGCGCTTCAATTTCTTCTATAGTTGAAGAAGGTTTGTCGTAAACCTTCGTAAATGCGTATAGCGACCAGATAGTTCCGGCCGCAATCACAGGTGCATCCACCTTCCACTTAAACTGATAGACATCGCTTACCTGATGATCATCAAGCTCCTGAGGCTTCGGTTGCGGAGCGAATTTGAGTTCTGCCTTTGCCAATGCTAATGACTCATCCAGACTAACTTCCTGAGCTGCCAGAGAGAAAGGAAGCACTCCCAGCAGAAAAGATCCTATTACCGTTTTCATCTTCAAGGAATTCAAATTTGGTTACTCAACAGTTATATTTTTATGCCAAAGCGAACCTAAAAATCACTAACTGCTTATAAACCACGGAGAATCAATTTCTCCTATGACCTGAAGATCAGAATCTGCTTATGGGGTGTGGCTAATGCTCTTCCTCAAAATAAATCTTGTAGTAGTTCATGCCCATTGTCGCATCAAAACCTTTCTCAATCAAATCTTTGTTGCCATGTATATAGACGTGGAAGTTCTTATCAAGCTTCAGTACACTTTTAAACACCCGCGACTGTTTCTTGACTGCTGTTCCTGAGATGCTGAAGTCTTCGTCAAAGGACAACTCTCTTTCAGTCGCATACTGTTCTTCATATCGTCGAAAAGATTCAATGACTTCTGGGATCTGAAGCACCTCATCCTCAAAGGCCTGCTTATTGAACTGTTCGTGCTTTTTGAAAAAGTTTACGGACTTGTTCAAAAGGTCAATCTGTTCAACCCGTGTCACCTCAAATTCTGAGGGTATGTGTTCTACGACATAATCCTTATACATGCTCAGATAATCCTTCGTTGCATGAAAGTCATTGGAGGCTGGTCTGAGTTTTAGAAACCGGTCTTTCCAGAACTGGGCTTCTTCACCTTTATTGGTCTTATCCAGCACCAACACCCTGTATCCAGCCTCACCATCTATATCGAGGATCAGGCAGGCTTTGTCGGGCTTGCCCGGGTGGATGCCTTCGTCCGTAGAAAACACAAAGCGTTTGTCTTCTTCCTGAATCCTGAGGAATGTTTCCCGTTGTTCTGATTTATAAATCCCCAGCGCATTCACAACGAACTGATCCACCTGTAAGTTGGTGAAATAGGCGACATGAATTTCGCCGTCCTTAATGTTGGGATGATCCGTGATGTCGAATAAGTGACGGGCCAGCGAGATGCTATGCCGCAGCAGATCGTCTGGCTGATCAAATATCTGTGCGGCATAGTGCCTCACTTCATTTAGTTCCAGGTCTGTAGGATGCCAGAAATTATAGACCTCATCCTGCTGAAAAGCATTGAGTAACCAATGTTTCAGTGTCAGTGAAAGATGATCGTCTTCTATGGTGACGAGCGCACCGGACAGGTTCAGCGAACCACCTGCTGCATTATTTCCTACAAAATGGGTAGCCAGTGCCTGAAGTCTGGCCTCATTCATTAATATCATACGGGAATCGGTGATTCGGAGGCAAAAATAGGTGAAAGACAGGGCTTTATCTTTTCGCTGATTCCAAACCCTGCACAGCGACTATATTTGTGTGAACAAACGGGATTGCTCATGAAAATCAATACGACATGGTGCCTGTTCTTCCTCTTGATAGCAGCAGGAATGCTTCTTCCTTCGAGGTCTTCAGCCCAGATCCTGGCCTATCGGGGAGATAGGAATCCGGGCGACTGCAGGATTATATACCTCGTCAATCCAACGGATTCCATTTTTTACGTGAGCAATCCGGTGATCGCGAAGGAAGACATCTGCCAGACATTCCCTCTTAATGTGGAAGGTGAGCATCCTGTCCTGGAATTTTCGAGTATTAATGCCAATGGTTCATTCAGACTGATGTTACCGAAGGACACGCTGGAGTATAAGATGCTCGAGGGCCCGGAAACAACAGCATCTCATAATGCAGGTAGGTTTTTTGTAAGATATAGCAACAGCGTCATCGGCACTTATGATGATCGTAAACGTAACAGGAAAATCCAGAAACTGGCCGGAGGCTGGCGGACCGTTGTAATTCAGTAGACATGTACAGGAACATATTGGCCGTGATCGCAGGTATTGTTATTGCGACCCTGGTATCGACAGGAATAGAGACCATTAACGATCAACTACATCCCTTCCCCCCGGAGCTGGACCCCACCAATCATTACGAGCTTTCTGAATATCTGAAGCATCGACCTGCACCTGCCCTGGTAGTGGTTTTAATCGGTTGGGCCATCGGTTCATTTCTGGGAGGCTTTACTGCCAGACTGATTACCCGGAAACCTAATCCGGCTCCTGCCTATATCACCGGACTCTTTCTGATGTCCGCAGGCGTAGTTACCCTCTTCTTGTACCCCTACCCTACCTGGTATATTATCTCCGGACTGCTAATATTCATACCTCTTACGCTCCTGGGGTATCACCTGGGCCGATGGAACGATGGTAACAGGAACCGGGAATAGGTCGTAAAACGATCGCTGTCTTAATCTTCAATCCCGTACTTCTTCATCTTGGCATACAACGTTGTCCGGTCGATATTCAACCGCCTCGCAGCCTTCGACTTATTAAACTTCTCTTCCTGAAGCGCTTTCAGGATCAAAGTACGTTCTGTTTGTTCCTGAATTATTTTAAGATCTGAGGAAGGATCTGGCGATTCCTCCTGAAGAGAGACCGACAATTCCATTTCGGCTGGCAATGACTCCATCGTAAGAACTGGTCCGTCAGAAAGCAGAACAGCACGTTTTAAAATGTTCTTGAGCTCCCGTACATTGCCCGGCCAGTGATAACGTTCGAACAGGTTTTTTACTTCCGGGGACAGGCCTGTTACTTTTCGATTGAGTTCCCGGTTTGCAAGATCAATGAAAAACCGGATGAACTCGTTGAGGTCTGCGCCTCTTTCCTTCAATGAAGGCATCGTGATCTTAAACTCGTTCAGGCGGTGGTAAAGGTCTTCCCTGAACTTCCCTTCAGATATGGCTTGTAGCAGGGTCTCATTGGTAGCGGATACAATTCTTACGTCGAATTTCCGCCTGGTATTGCTGCCTACGGGTGTTATTTCCTTCTCCTGCAGCGCACGTAATAGCTTCACCTGCACATCGTAGGGAAGGTTTCCAACCTCATCGAAAAATATGGTTCCGCCACTTGCATATTCGAATTGTCCGACTTTATCCTGCAGCGCACCTGTGAAAGCGCCTTTTTTGTGTCCGAATAGTTCGCTTGTGGCCAGTTCCGCCGTGAGGGTTCCGCAGTCAATAGCAATAAAGGGCTTCTGGGCCCGTTTGCTCAGCAGGTGAAGCTTTCTCGCCGCATGCTCCTTTCCTGTCCCACTTTCTCCTTCTATAAGCACTGACATATCGGTGTCGGCAACCAGCCGGAGATGCTTTTCCAGTAGCTGCGCAGCTTCAGATTGTCCGGAAATAAATTCAGGTGCCTCCTGCGTAGTCGTAATTGCCGGCTTCTGATCACTGATAGATTCGCGGATCAACATCAGCAGCTCTTCGGAATTAACCGGCTTCGTGATAAAGTCACGGGCTCCTTTTTTCATTGCCGCAACTGCAGTGCGTATGTCGTGGAAGCTGGTCATTATCAGGACAGGGATCTTCCTTGTCATTTCATTGAGCGTATCCAGAATATCCAGCCCCGTACCATCAGGCAATCTATAGTCCAGCAGTATGAAATCAACATGCTCAGCGCTGAGAAAGGAGCGCGCTTCACGACAGGTGTGCCTGGAGATTACCTGATAGCCTTTTCCCGAAAGAAAGGATTCCAGAAAGGTGGCAAAAGTCCTGTCGTCCTCAACGATTAAAATTCTCGGCATAGCTCCTCAATGTTACAAAAGAAAAAGGATGCAGCGACCGGCTGCATCCCATTTTCTGGCCAAAAGGTTTGTTACTATTTCACGACATTTCCGTTTTCATCCAGTTTAACGGTCATAGCTTCTTCACCTTTCTGAAGGTTCAGCTCGTAATGATTTGTTTCACCTTTGATCAACCAGGCAGACTGCACTTTCCATTCGTTATAGGCTTCAGCGCTCAAAGCTGTCTTAATAGCGTCTGGCAGCGCCGCAGGATCAACCTGTGTGCGTTCTTGTGCAGCTTCTTCATTTTCAATTCTGATTTCTGATACCGGAGTAGCAGCAACACTGTTAAGGGAGGTAGCGAGCATCAAAGCAATTGCAGAAAAAAATACTTTCTTCATGTTTCGTTGTTTTGTGGTTTACGAATTCCCCACCTGAAAGTCAAACCCTATGCCAGTCAGGCGCTCAATATCCAAACTTTTGATTATCAACAGTCTTATACATCCGGAACATTGCCAGATAAACACTGTGCGTGTTGGCAATTACAACAGATTGTTGTGGTTGCCTTCAACTCGATTCATATCAGAACCGACTTCCTTCAGGAATAGTTCGAGTTCGAGAAGTGTATTGTCAAGTGCCGCAAACGCCACGCGGTTATTCCGCAGACCTAGTTCCATCCTACGAATGGCGAAGGACTGGTCTCTATAGCCCATTTGACCGAGCCGACCGGCAATTCTATGCAGTAACAACAGGGTCTGTTCAATCCGGTCCGCTTCAATTGCAGCACGCAATGAAGCTATATCGGATCGCATTTCCTTACGGAAACTCTTGGAAATGGCATCACTTCCTACTTCCACAGATGTATTTATCTCCGGTGCTGCGTACTGATGGACGATCGTCAGAAAATCCTTTTGAAGGAATGGCTTGGTAAGGACATTATCGAAACCCACGCCGAGGAGCTCTCCTGCATTGCTGTCAAAAACCTGAGCGGTCATCGCCACGATGAATACCTGCTGATGGACAGGGATTCGTTCTCTAAGTGAATGCAGGACTTCGGTCCCACTCATGCCGGGTAGTCGGAGATCTAAAAAGACGAGCCTGAGATCCTCGGGAATCTCCCTCTCTAATAGCATTCTGGAATCACTAAAACACTCATGCTCTAATTGATGATTGGTCAGGATGAGATCGCACAGATTCAAAATGGTCTTATCATCATCAAGTAACCAGATACGAACTCCACTGGCCACCGCAATAGCAGCTTCACTCACTTTGTCCTCCTGATTTTTTGTGACTCTTGTGTAGGGTATGGTGAAACTGAAACTGCTCCCAGATCCAGGCTGACTTTCGACATGGATGCTTCCCTTTTGCTGGTCGACGAGTGCCTTCACAATATTGAGCCCAAGCCCCGCACCCTCCTGAAAATGGCTGCCAACCTGTTCAAAATCGTTGAAGATATAAGGGAGTTCCTCCTGACTGATCCCAATACCTGTATCATGAACGGTGGCCGAAAAGCTTACATAGGTCTTGTGAGAAACGACAGATGCTTCGAGCTCGATCCCACCCTGTTCCGTATACTTTACGGCATTATTGAGTAGATTGAACAGAATCTGTTTTAATCTGAAATCATCACCAGAAAACTGCTCTCCGGGGTGAATATTGCTTAGACTCAATTTAAATTCCAGCCCTTTCCTTCCGGCAACATCTTCAATGGATTCTGCAACATGATGTAGCACCTCATACAGTTCAAATGGCCGCTGGTTGATGCTTAGCTTTCCAAAGACAATCCTGCTGTAGTCGAGGGCATCGTTCACGACCTGGAGCAGGTGTTTCGATGACTTGAAAATGATCTGTGTGTGTTCCGGTTTCACATGGGCCGGGTCAGCCTTTAGTTGCTCGGCAAAACCAATGATCGACTGCAGGGGTGTTCTGAGTTCGTGACTGATGTTAGCCAGGAATCGTTGTTTGGCCGCTGACAATCGTTCGGCTTCATCCCTGGCAGCGATCAGCTCCTTTCGATAGCGATTGGAGCGGGCTATATCTATCAGAACAAGTACCGCCAGGGCCCCGATGCAGAGCAGAAAGATCAATAAAATTCTGTCAACTCTTTCCAAACCTGAGTCGATGATCTGTGTAGCCCAATGACGGCTTGCCTGGTTAGCTCGAAGTTCCTGTGATTCCAGTGTCGAAAGGGTTGAAAGCAGCTTACCAACCAGAATACTTCCTGCCAGATCAATCTGCTTCCGCTGGCTCAGTAAAAGGTTACTGCGCTTGATACGACCGGAGTCAAAAGCACGAATGGCCTGGCTAAGTACCTGAAACATGGAATCTTCCTGCGCAAATACCAGGGTGTCCACCTGTACTTTCAGCTCTTCCCTGATAAATCGCTGAACCTCTTTCCTGCCAGGGTCTTTCTTCCTCCCTAACAGACGGTCCCAAAATGAAGGCTTTTCCGTTCTTTGCTCAATAGTATCACCATCTTCAACCAACTTTTTCAACTGCGTTTTGATAGTGACAATACTGCTATCGGTCTTGATCCCAGGTGCCTTCATCGTTTCCAGTATCCCGCGAACCTGTTCGGAAAGGGCATTCTGGGAATAAGCAGTTCTCAGATTTAGAAACTGGATAAATAACTCGTCCCGCTGTTGCAGTAGGTCCAGCATAGAGTCAATACTGCGCTGCTGTTCCGGTTGATCGACACTAAGCTTTGAAAGTGTGTCCAGCTTTCGCTTGATGCCGTTAGACTGTTCCAGAAAGGATTTGTAATCTCCGGACTCCTGAAGAGACTGGACCCGCTGGAGCTGATCGAGTTGCACAATTTCCCTGAATAGCTCGTTTACAAGCCGGAGTTTCGGGTCCGGTTCGGACAAACGGCGAACGGGCTCCCTGATTTTCTCAAAGGTATGGGTGGTCGTATTCCAGGTAAGGAACAGCGTCGTACAGGCCACCAGAAGGAGGATAATGATCTTTATGAGAAGTGACCTGTTGTTCTGCACCTGTTTCAGTTTGCTGTCTGGTGAAGTACGCCTGTGAACACTGAAATCGCTGTTAAGATACCGTTAAATGCCTGTGAAAATGCAGGCAGATGGATGATCAATAAGATGAGGGTGGTAAAACGAAACATGCGGACCCGGGGGTCCGCATGTTGGGCTTGCTTATACTTTACTATCCTCTGCCTAACTTCTTCAGCATACGTGTGTGCTCGACGATTGCTGACCAAAGTGTAGGTTGTTCATAATAGGGAACATTAAACTCCTGTGCTGTCTGTTTAACGATGGGAGCGATGTTCTTATAATGAACGTGACAGATGTAGGGGAAAAGATGATGTTCCACCTGATGATTCAGGCCGCCGATAAACCAGGCCATTACCTTGCTCCGGGGAGCGAAGTTGGCCGTGTTCAGCATCTGGTGAACAGCCCAGTTATTTTCCATCTTCCGATCCTGATTTGGCTGCGGGAATTCACATTCTTCCATAACATGCGCCAACTGGAATATCGCCGAAAGCATCAATCCTCCCAGAAAATGCATCGCTGCGAAGGCTAACAGAACATGGTACCAGGCCACGCCGGCAAAAGCCATCGGAATCACGAGAATGAAGGTGTAATAGATGAGCTTATAAAGTGCCACTTGCCATAGAGCCTGCTTAAGGGTAAGTTTCTCTTTCTTCAACAGTCCCAGCTTTTCATACTCGATCACCTGCCGGAAGTCCTTTATTGTGGCCCACTGGATGGTGAGGAGCCCGTATAAAAACCAGGCATAGATGTGCTGGAACCGGTGAAAGCTATAGCGTTTGGTATTAGGCGAAAAACGCAGAAGAATTCCTGCATCGATGTCATGATCCAGGCCCTCGATATTAGTATAGGTGTGGTGCAGGACATTGTGCTGCAGTCGCCATGTTACATCATAGCCACCAACGAGGATTATGATCTTGGCGAGGTACTTGTTCAAACCCTTGCTGCCTGAATAGGAATCATGGTTGGAATCATGCATGATGGAGCAACCGATACCTACCATCCCAACACCCATCATCAGCCAAAGGCCATAAAATAGCCAGAGGTTACCTGCACCCAGCCCCGCCACCATCAAAGCGTAGGGAACCAGATACATTGAAATTATGGCCACCGACTTCCATTTCATCGATTGGTTGCCATGCATTTCAAGATTATTGCTCTTGAAATAGTCTTCAATTCTGGCTTTTAATGTGTCAAAAAATCCAGCGCCGTTTCTATGGGCGAATTTGACTAAAGCCAATTTTTGTACTGTACTCAATTTGTGAATTTTAGCGTAAGCAGTATTTCAAAGTTTATGCCTTCCGCGATAAAAAATAAGTGAAGATGAAGGGAGGGAATGATTTTCTGACACTAACATAATGAAGAATAGCCACATTTAAAACTGTGGCTATTCACACCTGTTGAAATCTTTCTGCTATTTGAGGGCTTCAAATTTTTTCTTGTACTCTGTTGCTTCCTGAAGCCTGTTCTGCTTGGCATATATCTCGCGGGCTGCCATGATGGCATTCTGGTAGGTTTCCAGATCCTGACCGTTCAGGCTGCTGGCTTTGGGCTCGAGCGACGTCACTACCTTCTCCATAAAGGGTAAAGACTTTTTGAACCACTCATCACGCTCTGCTTTGAGTCCGTCATATTTCTTCATCTCTGCGCTGCTGGATCCGGTGATGGCGTTCATCTCTTCATTGAGCAAAACCGCACGGTTATAATACAGCGCACCGATCTGGTAATTATACTCGGGCTTATCTTCAGCTTTAATAGCCTGATTATAAGCTGTTTCAGCCTTGCTAAACAGCTCAGCATAATTCGCTGGCTTAGGCAGATCCTTGCCGCCTTCTTTGGGGTTTGCCATATTATCATAAGACATTGCCAGGGTAAAAATCAGGGCTGCATTTTCAGGGTCCTTTTGCAAGGCATCTTCAATCTTCGCTACCAGCTGGTCCGCCTGGTTGGTCTTTATATAATAATTCAACTCTCTGTTTACGATAGCTTTCTCCTGCGGAAAGGCTGTTTTACCTTCAGCAAGAACGGCCTTGAGCTGGTCCTCGTTCTTGCGCTCATCATAAATATCCGCCAACATCAGGTAGATATTCGCATTCTTTGCGATCGGGTTTTCCTTTGCAGCTTCCAGAAGCGAAACGGCCTGATCGTACTGCTTATTATAATAGGCACTGTATCCCTGATACAGTCGTGACTGCTGTGCTATCGTATCGAATTTCACCCAGTCTTTTCCTGAAAAACGCTTGCCCTCATTGATGTTATAGATATCAAACACTTCTTCAAAGCTGGCAAAGGCGCGAGGATAATCAGTCTTTTCGAAAGCCTTCAGACCATCATTGAAGTTGAAAATCGCTACGCCGAAGAGCTTGGCGTTGAGTTCATCCTTCTTGTATCCTGGATCAAGTGTCGCTGCTTTCTTGTAGGACTTCCCGGCTTCACGGTAATATTCCTTTTCTTCATTGCCCTTTTCCTGTTGCATAGCCAGAAAAACGTTCCCACGGGTATACCAGGCATAAGGATCGTCTTTGGTGTCAGGATCATTGATGGCGGCCTCGATAGCTTTCTGAGCTTTATCGTAGTTCTTTTCACCAATGTAGTTATTTGCAGAGCGGATCTGCGACTTCTGTGCAACAGCAACGAAACTAAGTCCGATTCCTGCCGCAATCAGTACAACCTTCTTCATGAATGTCTGATGATTTTTGAAATAAGGGCATAAAGTTCCTAAAAAAAGACAGAATCAGGACCATGTAAAATGTGAAATATGTGAGAGAGCCCCCTCCACAGTCCGAAGTGACTGTGTTTTCATGGTTCCCGGGGCCCCGGGCAAAAAAAAAGCAGCCGCACGAAGCGACTGCTAATAAACTGTCATTTTGTAAACTTAAGCTTCCGGAGCCGGATTGATATCTATTACGCCAGCAGCCTCCTTGTCATCCTCACCTTCGACTTCCTGTTCCTCTATCCGGGCTATAGCTGCTATCTCATCTCCGTCATCGAGATTGATGAGTTTTACACCCTGCGTCGCCCTTCCGGCTTCCCGTATGTTTTCCACTTTCATCCTGATCGTAATTCCCGACTTACAGGTAATCATCAGATCGTCCTTCACTTCTACAGCCAGCAGACCAACCAATGTTCCGGTTTTTTCCGTGATATTGATCGTGCGAACGCCTTTTCCACCCCTGTTCGTAATGCGATAGGTAAGCTGATATTTACGGGAGATTCCCTCTTCATCGGCTATTTCTACGACGTTAGAGAGCTCTTCTGATTTCACATCGTCGCCAAGTTCCTCCACCAGGGGTGTCCGCTTGCCCAGACCTTTTTCAGAAACCACCAGCACTTGCTTGTGTTTCATATCCTTTTTAGGCACACAGATCATCCCGATCACCTCGTCATTATTTTCATCAAGCTCAATACCAAATACGCCAATGGCGCCGCGACCTGTAACCCTCACTTTGTCCTCAGGAAAACAAATAGCCCGGCCCGATTTCACTGCCATCATCACGTAGCTGGTACCGTCAGTCAGGGAAACATCCAGCAACTGGTCACCCTCCTGAATGGTGATGGCATTTACTCCGTTCTGCCTGGGGCGGCTAAAGTCTGCGAGCGAGGTCTTTTTGATGATCCCCTGCTTCGTACAAAGCACGACACAATGTTTATTGACATAGTCCTTGTCTTCGAGCTGCGGAACATCAATAATCGTTCTGATCTTATCGTCCTGTGGTAGCTGGATCAGGTTTTGAATAGCTCGTCCCTTAGCGTTCTTCTCGCCCTCGGGGATCTCGTAAACCTTCAGCCAGTAACACCTTCCTTTCTCAGTGAAAAACAAAAGCGTATGGTGGGTCGAAGCAACAAATATATGTTCGATATAGTCCTCCTCACGGGTACGACCACCTATAGAACCTCTGCCACCTCGACGCTGAGAACGGTATTCATCTGCAGAGGTTCGTTTGATATACCCCAGGTGGGAAACAGTGATAACGACATCCTCTTCCTCAATCAGGTCCTCAATACGCATCTCATTCGCGAGGTACTGAATCTCTGAACGACGCTCATCACCAAATTTCTTCTTTACATCCTCCAGCTCATCCTTGATAATCTGATAGCGCAGACCTTCATTATCCAGTATCTCCCTCAGATGAGCAATTGTCTTCATGATTTCAGCATGCTCTTCACGAATCTTGTCGCGCTCCATGCCGGTCAATCGCTGCAACCTCAACTCCAATACCGCCTTAGCCTGGATCTCGCTCATGCCAAACTGACCCATAAGTCCCGTCTTCGCCTCATCTGGATTTACAGAGCTTCTGATCAGCGAGATAACCGCATCAAGATGATCCAGAGCAATCAGGTAACCTTCGAGTATATGAGCGCGCTTTTCAGCTTCACGAAGCTCGTATTGAGTCCTGCGTACAACCACTTCATGACGGAAGGCGATAAACTCAGAGATCAGGTCTTTAAGATTGAGAATACGGGGACGACCGTTGACCAGCGCCACGTTATTGATCCCGTAGGAGGTCTGAAGCTCACTGTACTTATACAATTGGTTGATGATCACCTGGGCTACTGCGTCGCGACGCAGCTCCACAACGATCCGGGTACCTTCTTTGTTGGACTCATTAGCAACATGGGTGATTCCATCAATAATCTTGTTGTTTACCAGATTACCGATCTTCTCAGCAAGCGCATCGCGGCTAACCTGATAAGGCACCTCCGTGATGATGATCTGCTCCCGGTTATTCCTGGTGGTCTCTACAGTCACCTTTCCGCGCAGGACCACTCTGCCCCTCCCGGTGTGCATCGCAGCTTTAATACCATCTATACCATAGATGATTCCCCCTGTCGGGAAATCCGGAGCCTTCACGAGTTTCATCAGCTCCTCAATGGTAATCTCTCTATTGTCAATATACGCAACACAGCCATCGACCACCTCGGAAAGATTATGAGGCATCATGTTCGTTGCCATTCCAACTGCAATCCCGGAAGAACCATTCACCAGCAGGTTGGGGATTCTCGTAGGAAGTACCGTGGGCTCCTGGAGGGAATCGTCGAAGTTCAATGAAAAATCAACTGTTTCCTTTTCCAGATCTTCAAGCAGGGCCTCACCCAGCTTCTGCATCCTGGCCTCAGTATAACGCATCGCCGCCGGACCATCACCGTCCTGCGAACCATAGTTTCCCTGACCATCGACCATCATGTAACGCATGCTCCAGGGCTGCGCCATACGAACCATCGCATCGTAAACAGCAGTATCTCCGTGAGGATGGTATTTACCCAAAACTTCACCCACAATACGGGCGCATTTCTTATAGGGTTTATTGAACGTATTTCCCAGCTCGTGCATCGCAAATAGTACCCTGCGGTGTACCGGCTTTAAACCATCACGAACATCCGGAAGAGCACGACCAACGATGACGGACATCGAATAATCGATGTACGCCGTTTTCATTTGCTCTTCAATATTTACCTGAATAATTTTATTAGTTTCCTGCCCACCGTCCTGGGGGGTTAAATCGGGGGTGTT
This sequence comes from Bacteroidota bacterium, assembly GCA_023409975.1. GTDB lineage: Bacteria > Bacteroidota > Bacteroidia > Chitinophagales > Chitinophagaceae > JAFIGV01. Next base: position 31,647 of record JAEYQO010000018.1, read on the forward strand.
TTGATCCATAAATGGGGATTAGAGATATGGGCAAAGATAACGATTTTAAAGGGTGTTCAGATGGGGATTATTCCACTTATGTGTATAAATATGCATTCGTTACACAGTTTAACGACACCTTTAACAACCTGCCCGGAAATTTGAAAAAACTTGCCTCTCGAAATGAAAATTCAACGCTTCAGCCAATAATTTCAGACGTGTAACATTCTTAAAAATTGCAATGTTAGACCTGGTATTCCCTATATACTCCCTATAACCTCCCTATGACCTCCCTATAAACTCCCTATACCCTCCGGGTCCCCTTCGTGGTTTGTTTGGTTAACTTCTGGTTCACGTTTGTGTCCCCCCCGTTGTCACGCTTACTACTACATTATGGTTACTTAACCAGCTCCTGGCGATTCCTGAACCGCAGGTCCGGCCTCAGAAGATTAATGCCACAATTCGTGAATGCGCTCTGCCGGCCTCCCGACAAACAAGAAAATCTATTGGTTGGGATGATAATGTTTCATGGGCGGTTTTTTCATAACCAGATTAGAAACTTTACCCACTGTAAGCCCCTGGACTACAATTGAAAATATCACAACGAAATAAGTCATTTCCAAAAGTAATTCCTTGTAAGGTCCATTACCTACCGAAAGCACAAGGGCTATCGAGACACCGCCCCGCAAACCACCCCAAACCAGCATTGTTAGGGTGCCCGGACTGAGACGCGGCTTAAAGGGAACTAAGTACGCAGGCCCCCAGATAGAAACAAACCTTCCTGCCAGAACTATAAAGATCGCTAATAGGGAGATCGTCCAATAGGCGCGGATATCAGGAATCAAGAGCAGCTCCAGGCCTATAAAGAGGAACAAAATGGCGTTCAGTATCTCATCTATCAGTTCCCAGAATTTAGCAAGGTAGTCTCGGGTTGTCGGAGACATCGCCACCCTTTTCCCGTAGTTACCGATGAGTAAACCAGCCGCTACCATGGTCAAAGGACCCGAAATGTGCATAGAATGCGCAATCAAATACCCTCCCATCACCACCGATAGGGTTATCAATACAGAAACGATATAATCATCAATAGACTTAATAGCCTTTGAAGCTGAAAAGCCAAGGATAAGTCCCAGCAGGATTCCACCAACAGCTTCCTTAACCAGCAGCCAACTAATAGAACCCAGAGAGATATCGACATCCGGGGTGTTCGTAAGCTGTAATATCACAGCAAACAACACAACTGCCACACCATCATTAAATAGCGATTCTCCGGTGATCTTCATCTCCAACGCCTTACTCACTTTTGCTTTTCTGAGTATCCCCAACACTGCAATCGGATCGGTCGGAGAGATCAACGCCCCAAATAATAATGCATACAGAAACGGAAGTTCTAAACCGAAGTATGGAACAACCTTCCAAACCAGATACCCTATCACAAAGGTGGAGATCATAACGCTTACCGTAGAAAAGATCATCACCGGGATCCGCTGCTCCCGAAGGTCTCGGACGTTAACATGGATAGCACCTGCAAAAAGCAGAAAGTTGAGCATAGCACCCATCAACACCTCTGTGAAGTCAACCTCCTGAACCAGCTCTACCAATTGCTCTGAACTCCACGGAAGGAAATAATTTCCCGCGAATCTCACCACCAAAGAAACCGCAATTGCCATGATCATGATCCCTATATTCGAAGGGAGTTTTATAAATCGGTGATTGATATAAGCGAAAAGCGAAGCAAGTACAATGAGTACTGAAAAAGAATAATATATCTCCATATGCTGCCGCAAAATGCAAAAAATTCAGGACTGTTTAGAATGTCTCAAAATCACCAGCTCATTCGAAAGGATGCTCAAGTACATTTACCTGAACTAACGGGGTACTATTGAAGCCCCCTTCAATAATGCTCTGTTCAATCAGGGTGCGCAATTCTGAGGCTATTCTTTCAGCGCTCCGTTGAGAGGATCGCTTTTTTTGCACATAGATCACGCAAAGCAGGGAATGCTGTCCCTCAATATCAGCTCCCGTAAAACGAACATTGGCTTCAATCAAAGAAGCAGCAGGATAATTCGACGTGGATTGAAAGACTATTTCACGAGCCCGCTTGGATCTGCTACTGCTTCTTCCTAAGCAAAGCCACAGTCAACCGACTGATACAGATTAAAGAACCTTTCTCATCTTCGATCCGGATATCCCAGATATGAGTGGTTGCTCCAAGATGTAAAGCTCTCGCGGTAGCAGTTACAGACCCATCTCGTTTTCCCCTGACATGGTTACAGTTGATCTCCATGCCCACACAAAGCTGCTTCTGCGGATCGATGCAAAGCCAGGACGCTACGCTGCCAACAGTTTCAGCCAGTGCTGCAGAGGCGCCTCCATGCAAAAGGCCATAGGGCTGGTGTGTTCTATAGGTCACGGGCATTACGGCTTTTAGGTAGTCAGGACCCATCTCTGTAAATCGTATATTGAGCACCTCAGCCATCGTACTTTCTGATTGCTTGTTTAATTGTTGTAATGTAACACCTGTCTGCTTCCAGATCGCCTGCATATGAAAAATTATCAAATGGAGTTATTCGAAAAATATAAATAACACGATTTTTTGTAATAAAATGGGATTCCCTTTAGATTTGCGACTTCATTTACCTATAGCACGATAAAGGTATGCAAACAATCCTGGTTGCAGGAGCAGGCAAATCGTCCACTTACCTGATCCACTATTTACTCTCTCATGCTCCCCGACATCGGTGGAATGTCGTGGTAGCGGACGGAAGCGCAGAAGCAATTGCAGAAAAAACGAAAGGAAGTCCTTTTGCCTCCAGCGCAGTTTTTGACATTACAAGTGATGCAGAACGACAGCGGCTCGTAAAAGATGCTGACATCGTCGTTTCTCTGATGCCGCCACAGCTACACATTCTGTTGGCGAAAGACTGTCTATTATTCCGGAAACACCTGATCACTTCTTCGTATATTTCACCTGAAATGCGTGATATGGACGCGGCCGTTAAGGCGGCGGATCTGATGTTCATGTGTGAAATGGGTCTTGATCCGGGAATAGATCATATGACGGCCAATCAGATCATCCATAGCACGCAACGCGTAGCTGCAGTGATCACTTCCTTCAAATCATACTGCGGCGGATTGATCGCTCCGGAAAGTGACGATAATCCCTGGCACTACAAATTCAGCTGGAACCCCTGGAATATTATAACAGCCGGGAAGGACGGAGCAAAGTATCTTTCCGCAGGCAA
>JAEYQO010000051.1 GCA_023409975.1 Bacteroidota bacterium
AAGATATTTTAGGATATGCAGGCAATGGTAGAGATTTGATTCTAAATGCGAAGAAAGGCTACGATGTTTTGAAGAATGCCTCTCAAAACCTTGGCTATGTAGAAAAAATAGATGATGGCATGCGACCGTTAGAGACGATGACTATGGAAGAAATGGCGACGCGTCCTTATACGAAATCTGAGGGTGCATTACTTAAAGAAGGCTTAAATGATATAGCAAAAGGTGCTTTGCAATTGGGAGGTGAAGTGATGGCTGTTGCAGATATAGGCATGAAAGGACCTGCTTATGGAAATTCAATGACAGGAGGAGCATTTGAACAATGGCATGGCACTATAATGCAAGGTAAAACTGGTGAGTATGGCAGCACTCTAATACAAAATGTAGAGTTTCAAGAAGCTGCTTCAGAAGGATATTTTCAGTTGGCAGATTATGTGAATGCCACCAACAATCAAAGCAATATCGGCTTTGTTTACACCACCAGCAATATTATTGGCAGGGAAGGTGTAACGTATGGTTACGGAGACAGTACTATAAGCATGGTTGATGCAGCCTTAGCTACTAACAGACCTATGTCTGCTGCTGAATTAGCTTACAATGAAAAAACTGCTAACCTTGACGTGAAGTTTGCCTATTGGGGACAGTTCGTAGGGGACAGGCTTCGTATTATGGGACAGTTCAGAATTAAATAAGACATTTATGAAGAAGTTTATTGTACTGTTGTTCTCAATGGCAACTATCGGTTGCGCTTTACAAAAGGCAAAAAAAGAAACAGTAAAAACCTACTTTCCTAGCGGCAAGCTTCGCTCAATTACTGAAGTGGAAAACGGTCTGAGGAATGGAAAGGAGGAATTGTACTTTGAAAACGGCAACCTTTTTATAGTGCAGTATTTTAAAGATGATCTACCTGTAGATAGCGTATATCAATATGATAAAGACAAACCAAATGAGCTGCTATTTAAGGGTTATTCTACCTATAGGTCTCGTTTAGTTCTACATCAGGCAAACGGTCCAATCTTCTCCGTAAATGATTTTAAAGAAAATCTTGTTATTGACGGAATAATGCAGATATATCATGGCAACAGCAACCTAATGAGCCATACTATTTATCGCGAAGGAAAGAAGGATGGAATTGAGGTGTTGTATTTTTTCAATGGCAACATCAGCAAAATAGAACATTACAAAGCCGGTGTAAAAGTGCCGCCAATTATCGAATTTGATAGCACAGGTAAGATGATAAATTATGTACCGGCTATTGATTAGGATAGCCACGAATCACGATGGTCCGGGCAATATGCTGAGTCAGCAACACCTGGCTGCAACAGGCTGGACGAGGAGCTATACGCTCTATGCTACCAACAACCGGCTAAGACGAACGACTTTGGCGGGAGTGACACAGAACTATAACTACGATACCAGAGGCAATATGACAGGTGGCCTGCCTCATCTGACCAATGGCAGCGGCGGCCTGACAAGCACCATGCGCTATAATGAGGAGAACCGGCTGGACAGGGTGATTCAGAATGCCAATGTCACGATCTACTACCAGTACGACAGTGCTGGTCAGCGGGTGCGCAAGACCCTGAAGAACCGTCAGGGCACTATTGTGGAGACGCGGAAGTATATAGGCGGCTGGGAGGTGTATGAACGGAAGGCGGCAGGAGTGGTAGACTACCGCAGGGAGAGCCTGCAGGTGATGGATGACAAGGAGCGGGTGGCGCTGGTGGAGACCAAACTGAGTAGCGGCGGTGCGGTGCAGGATCAACTGGTAAGGCACCAGTACACGAATCATTTGGGCACCGCCACCCTGGAGCTGGACACTACCGGAGCGATCATCAGCTATGAGGAGTACTACCCCTTTGGCAGCACCAGCTTCCAGAGCGGAAGAACAGCAACGGAGGTAAGCTTAAAGCGTTACCGGTTCACGGGTAAGGAGCGGGATGAGGAGAGTGGTTTCTACTACCATGGCGCGCGGTATTACATACCCTGGCTGTGCAGATGGGCGGCGGTAGATCCTATCAACAATGAATGGTACAATGCCAGCAGTGGACAGCCCGCACGCAACCAGGAACGGACTGCTGTGGAGTTTTCAGCTTCCCCCTATGAATACTGCTACGACAACCCGGTAAGATTTAATGATCCGACGGGGGAACAGGTGCCGCCGGAGCAAACGAATACGATTCGTGTGAACGTCAATGTCTACAAGGTAAATACTGAAGCCCAACAATTGGAGTTTCAATACACAATGTCCCCTGTAGACGTTCCGACAAGTGAAGAAGTTCAACGAACTCCTGTTGAAGTGAGCGTAATACAGGCTGACGTCCCCGTAAAGCGAGGTAATATGATTACCTATGAAACTAAAAACATTGGTGTTTACGTCAATCCTAATAGTGGCGAGACGTATGACGAGAAGTTCAAGCGAGAAGATCCCGGTGTATATTTTCTCTACTATCTGACAACTAAAATCAATCCATTAGGGTCTGCTTCCTTGAAATTTTCTGAAGCGATCGGAGGCGAAAGTTATACATCATCTACAGGTAGTACAAAAACGATCGGAACAGCGCAAAGAGCTACAAGTGCGGCGACAGGGGTAGTGGAATTGGCTTCACTTGGACTTGCGTCCAGGAGTGCAAAGAGTCTTAGAGTGTATTCAGCAGTAAAACTATTTAAAGAAGGAGGTGAAATCCTTATTGATGGGACATTGAAGGATGCAAAGGAGAAGGAAATTGCTAAATATTTGTTGGGGCTAACGCTTTTTTTGCCCTTTTGGAAATCTGGGGACCAATGGGATAAAGGCACAATGATTGCGGAGATTAGCCTACAGTCAGCAGAATTCGCCCAGCGACAACTTAAACAATCCAAAGAGCGTGCTCAAAACAAAAACGAAGCAGTTTCAAGTGCGCTGCAATTATTGAATATAGCGCTGACTTATGGAAAATAGGATTGAGGTGATCGCAAAGGGCCACATAAAGATCAGGGCGTTCAGGCGAAACATTTGGTCGTGGGGTCTACTCTATATTGGTTTTTTTGGCTATTTCGCGTCTTTTATATTCAGAGGCTATTTTGAAATATCGTTCCTTACAATCGGTTTCTACGCTCTAATGATCTACCTGTATTACAAAATGGTATTCAGAGATTGTATAATCTCCATTGATAAGGATTTGTACATTGGTGATAGATGTATACGCATTGGAAAGTCTTGGTTCTCCAGGGATGAAATCACAGTTTGTACAAATGTTGGTTCTGTTGGACCAATTGGGATTTTAAGTTACACAGTAGGCTTATGTTTTAAGAATTCAAGAAGGAAAAGGATGGATCTAATCGTCTTTAAGACCAGGGATCGAGCATCGAGGTTTGGAGAGGAACTGAGTCGTATACTTGATTTAGAATATGCAAATGATTTGGAATCCTAAAACATTCGAGTCTAGAATCTCGCAGCCAATGAGATTGATAGGTGACAATATGCTGAGTCAGCAACACCTGGCTGCAACAGGCTGGACGAGGAGCTATACGCTCTATGCTACCAACAATCGGCTAAGACGACTACACGATATAACGACTACACGATTAAACGATTACACGATTTCACGATTAAACGACTACACGCATCAGTGGTAGACTACCGCAGGGAGAGCCTGCAGGTGATGGATGACAAGGAGCGGGTGGCGCTGGTGGAGACCAAACTGAGTAGCGGCGGTGCGGTGCAGGATCAACTGGTAAGGCATCAGTATTCCAATCACCTGGGCACAGCCACATTGGAGCTGGACACTACCGGAGCGATCATTAGCTATGAGGAGTACTACCCCTTTGGCAGTACCAGCTTCCAGAGCGGAAGAACCGCAGCGGAAGTGAGCCTGAAGCGCTACCGGTTCACAGGCAAGGAGCGGGATGAGGAGAGCGGCTTCTACTACCATGGAGCCCGGTATTACATACCCTGGCTGTGCAGATGGGCGGCTGTGGATCCGCTGGAGCAGCAGTACAGTCCCTGGAGCAGTTACAACTATGGGTTTAACAACCCGGTGAAGTGGACGGATAGTACCGGGATGGGGCCGGAGGAGTCGTGGCATCCGCCCATGCGAAAAATGGGGCCTGCCGAGTTGACCTTTGCCAATGGTATGCCTGAAGTGCAACATAGCGGTGGAACCCTGGATGAAGTTACAGTAAAGCCTGTATCGCAGGTGGGGCTGTTTAATTCAGAGACCGGACGAGATTTTCTCAACCACAACACCGTTGACAATACCTTCGTTGACAAGAGGAATTACAGTGCCTCCTGGTACCTGAACAATGCGTTGCCAGATCCTGGAACTATTGGGCCTACTCAGGACTACAGCTTTCCGATACGTGCTAGATTCTGGCTGTCACAGCAGTCTATTTTGAGTCCGTTTGCCTGGGCTACAGGGCATGCTGCACCACCTAATAGTGCCGCTAACGATTTGGCTACAAGTCTTACATATTTGATGCCCGGTATTGGCCTTGCAAAGGCAGCAACGGAATCAGGTCTTGGTATTACTTCTGGAGAAGCAAATACTGGCGACTGGATTAATTTGGGGCTCTCTACTTTATCTTATAGAAATGTGTTAGCAGAGTCGATATTGAACCCTGGAAGAAATTTTGTTCCTGTACAAAATGCGGTTGGCATTGTTACCCTTAGGAGTGAAGGACGTGTATTTTGGTCGGGTGGATATGATGCAATGAATGCAGCGATGAATTATGCCAAAGCTAATGGAATGACAACTTTGGAAATGACTAGGGCAGGTCATAATTTAACTAAGCTAACTCAGGGTATGCCTTGGGAACAGGCCCGCCCAATGTGGTAAAGATTATCTGCTACGTACGCGAAAGGAGCTAAGGGCCCAGTTCACGTTTTTCAAAATGCAACTGCAGGCGTCAGGCTCAATAGTGTTTGGCGAACAGTTGAATATCCTATATTAAGTAGAAAAAATACTATCATTTACCATAATATCTTCAACCCGTGATAACGATAAAAAAAGTCGAAATATATCAACGTTTTAATGGAGATGTTGATGGGTGGGCTAGAGTGGGCTCTAAAGAAGAAAAATCGATAATGGATGATGAAGATTGGTTTTTAATTGACGGGTTTATCCAAGATATAAAACTTGTAAAAAAAGGGCTTGCTTCAGATACTTTTATGGATGTAATCAACGAAAGATTAAATGCAAAATGTGATAACGAAGAAACTATTCTGGCTATAAAAAGTTTAGCATAAGAACTTTTTTAGTGTTCCTTAGTGGGTGTCTGCCTTGATGAATAAAGGGAATGGAAATTGGTAGGAGTCATTAGTTGAACCAAAAGCAATACCACCAGCTATACCTATGAACGCAGCGGACAGCTTTATTCCGTGGTCCTAACCAACGTTCGTGGACTGAACACAACCGCAGTGAGCAGCATCCGCTATAACGCCCTGGGGCAGAGAACCCGGATCGATTATGGTAATAACACTCGTACGGAGTATATTTATGATGCGAATACTTTTAAGGTGCGACAGATCAGGACCACAAGAACGACAGATACCAAGGTGCTCCAGGAGCTGGATTACTTCTATGATCCTGTGGGTAATATCACCTGGCAGCAGGACGCGGTGCAGGCCACTGTTTTCTTTGCCAATGGTGTGGCCGGTCCGGATAATAAATATACCTATGATGCGCTGTACCGGCTGATCAAAGCAGAAGGCCGGGAACACGCAGGCAATAACACCGCGCCCGACTGGAATGATGGGAGCAGGGTGGGACTGACGCCAATACCTTATACCAATACCGCAGCCATGCGAAGCTACACCCAGTTATACACCTACGATGGTCCGGGCAATATGCTGAGTCAGCAGCATATTGCTGCAACCGGTTGGACGAGGACCTATACGCTCTATGCTACCAACAATCGGCTAAGACGACCACATGATTAAACGGTTAAACGGTTAAACGGTTTAACGATTACACGAATCAACGACTACACGGTTGCACGATAAAACGATTACACGATAAAACGATTACACGATTAAACGACTACACGGTTAAACGATTAAACGATTAAACCATCAAACGACCACACGATTAAACGACTACACGATTAAACGGTTAAACGGCTAAACGATAAAACGACTACACGATTAAACGATTAAACGGTTACACGAGAATCAACGACTACACGATTAAACGATTAAACGATTAAACGAAAAAACGATTAAACAACACCTTTAACATCTTACCCCATTTTATTATCTTATCTTTGTCTATTCTTAATCGCTGCATATTTAACCAGCACGTTTTTATCCAGCCTAATTTTTATTTCTCTACATGACATTTAATGAATTGAGTCTGATGACTCCACTGCTTCAGGCACTGGAAACAGAAGGCTATACACAACCTACACCCATCCAGGCACAGGCTATTCCTGTCGTCCTGAAGGGAAAAGACCTACTGGGCTGTGCCCAGACAGGCACTGGCAAAACCGCAGCTTTTGCGTTGCCGATACTTCAGCTTTTAGCGGAGCAGCCCCGGCAGCATCCCGCAGGCATACGTTGTTTGATATTGACACCCACCCGGGAACTTGCCATACAGATCGGAGACAGTTTTAAAGCCTATGGCAGTAAGCTGAAACTCCGGCATACCGTCATCTTTGGAGGAGTTCCGCAGGGTTCTCAGGTACAGACATTGAGACAAGGTGTGGACATCCTGATCGCTACTCCTGGACGATTGTTGGATCTTATCAGTCAGAAGATCATTTCGCTGAACCAGATCAATAAGTTCGTATTGGATGAGGCAGACCGGATGCTGGACATGGGCTTTATTCACGATGTGAAGAAAGTCGTTGCTTTATTACCGGCAAAGCGTCAGTCGTTGTTCTTTTCTGCGACCATGCCACCGGAGATCCAGAAGCTTGCAAATACGATCCTGCATCAGCCTGAGAAGGTGGAAGTGACGCCTGTTTCTTCGACCGTTGAGATCATCGAGCAGTCTGTTTTTCATGTTGATAAAGCCGATAAACGGAAATTGCTGCATCATTTGTTGCAGGACAAGTCTATTGAAAGTGTGATTGTTTTTACCCGTACCAAACATGGTGCTGACAAAGTAGCGAAAGACCTGAGTCGCTCGGGTATTACGGCTGAAGCGATTCATGGAAACAAATCGCAGAATGCCAGACAGCGGGCTCTTGCCAATTTTAAGAACGGCAGTACAAGAGTCCTGGTGGCTACAGACATAGCGGCGCGTGGAATAGATATCGATGCCCTTTCGCATGTGATCAATTTTGATCTGCCAGAGGTTCCTGAGACCTATGTTCACAGGATTGGAAGAACGGGTAGGGCTGGTGCTTCAGGAATTGCTTATTCGCTTTGCGATGTCGAGGAGCTGGATTATCTGAAAGGTATCCAGAAGCTGATCGGTAAACAGATACCATTGGTTAGTGAACACCCGTTCCCGGCTGCAGATTCCGGAAAGGTTATGATCCGTCCGCCAAAGAATAAAGCGGTAGTAGGTCGTCCGGATGCCATTCGCCAGTCGCCGGGCAGAAAGCCCAGCCAGCACCAGAAGTCGCGCCCTGCAAAGGCCCGGCAGAGCTGGTAAGCTATCAGATAAATTGTATAAAAAAAGCCTTCGTAAAGAAGGCTTTTTTTATTTCCATTAGGATTTTGTTCGTTCGACGGCGTTTCCAAGCAGGGTCAGACGAATGGAAGTTTTAGCTGATTCATTAAAGCGGATCAGCTTCATATCCTCCAGCTTTACCAGCATCGGCAGCAAATGCTCCCTGGGGCTGGAGAGTTCCTTACTAAGATTGGCTACAGGTACCGGTGGTCTTGGATTCCATGCCTGAGAGCTTAGTTCCTTAATCTTCCGGTATACGTCATTTACCGTTACCATGGTGTCTGCTATTTTCATTGAAGATACATTTTATGTGACCGAATATCAAATGCCCATTAATGGGTATGATGCTCATGTAATTGCTCCTGTACGGCGGCCGTGGCCGGAACTGTTTTCCTGAGTCTGATGACCTTCATTTTGTTTAGTAATAAAATGATGGGATATACAGGGTCCAGTTCATGCCAGCGATATCCGAAATTGACTGCCGAAGGACGTTTATGATGATTGTTATGATAAGATTCACCCAGCATCAGAAAGTCGACTGACAACAGATTTTCTGAAGTGTTCTTTACCTTAAAGTTGCGGTATCCCACTCTGTGCGCAAACCAATTGATGATAGCACCATGGAACGGGCCCATGGTAATGATCACAGGCAGGAGGAGGTACCACCAGAAGCTAGGGGCGAACCATGCGAAGAAGGCGATATAGGCAGCCACCCAGGCCAAACGGGAAAGGGTGGAGCTTGCAAATTTGTCGAAGCTCTTCCACTCCGGCAGATTTTTCAGAAAACGTTCCTCAATAGGTACTCTTTCCTTGTAAATGTCCTGATAAATGTTCCGGGTTCTCCACATCATTGCGAAAATATTAGGGGAGAAATTAGGTGAGTGAGGATCTTTCTCAGTATCCGTATAGGCATGATGCATTCTGTGCATGATAGCATAGGCCCTTGGACTCAGATAGGAGGAGCCCTGGGTGATATAGGCGAAAACAAAGAAAAAGCGCTCCCAGAACCGGCTCATTTCAAATGCGCCATGCGCAGCAAAACGATGCTGAAAGAACGTCTGAGAAAAAAGCGAAAGGTACCAGATGGCAACAAAAAAGATAATAATAGCTAGCATAAAAAAATTGAAGTGATAGTGGGAATTATGGGAACTTAATTCAAGAAAACTTTTAGTTTCCGACCGGCTGAAGGTACTTCATATTAAGTTAAAGAATTCATAAGGTGTATCAAGATATCTTAACCCATGCTAATGATACCTGAAGTTGATAACATAAAAAAAGGTCCCGCAGAGGGGACCTTGGAAATACTATATGATCGAAAACTAGATAACTCTAACGTTAACGGCATTCAAGCCTTTCTTACCATTTTGTACTTCGTAGGATACGCGATCATTTTCACGGATCTCGTCGCGCAGACCAGAAACGTGAACGAAAACGTCCGGACCACCATTAGCTGGTGTGATGAAACCAAAACCCTTGGTGGAGTTGAAGAATTTTACTGTACCTTCTTGCATTTTGTAAAGAAATAAAAAATTAATTAAAGATCGAAGATACATGAATATCGCTTATTCCGATCAATCTTAAAGAATTTTAACAAATGGTCATATGAAGCTGCCTCTAGTACTTCTGCAGCTTCTTACGAATCATGCTACCATCAATGAACGAGACCTGAATCAGGTAGAGCCCTTCTGGCAATTGTTCAAGGTTGGCACTCGCTGTTGTATTATTTACAGCTTGCCGGAACACGATGCGTCCCTGAAGATCTGTGACGACCAGGGTACTGAATTCACGGGTTGATCTAAGGTTTACCCTGCTGCTGAACGGGTTTGGATAGATGTCAAAATTTGTCGTGATTTCAGGCGCCAGGGGAATTCCGGTTATTACACTTAAAATGGAATCTGCACGCCGGGCATTTGGTACACCGTGCCCGATCTGATTGTTTGGCGTAGCGGCAATATGTCCGCTTTGCTCTATGGCTGTAATGAGCTGAATATTAGTGGCCGTGGGGTGCTTCTGCTTAAGGCAGGCAGCAAGTCCTGAAATCATTGGTGTAGCAGACGAAGTGCCCCCATATTGCATGACCTGTATCGCGGCGTTACCGTTGATAGCCATAACGGGCATAGTTATTCCTGCGACGTCTGGTTTGAGTCTTCCGTCGTAGGTAGGTCCTCCGGAAGATATCTGATCATAGCTCAGGTTGAGCATTGCACCACCGACACATAGCAGGCTATCTACATCGCAGGGGCTACAGATGGCTCCTGCCGTATTTCCTGCACCATTTACGATCAGCATGCCTTTTCGGGCCGCTATCCTTGCTCCCTGTGCGACTATAGTCGTTTTACCATCCATATCCTGGAAATTGTAATCGACAACGCCGGAGTCAAAGTCGAGATATGAAACCGAAGCACTCACCAGGTCGGCACCCATACTGTCCGCCCATTCGAGACCTGCGACATAATAGAATTCATCCTGATGGGTTTCCGTGTAATAGTCATCAGTAAGCGCCACCGTGATCTTCGCATGGGGTGCCATTCCTACAAACACACCCGGCAGGTTTGCAACGACAATGGAAGTCACCATGGTACCATGATCGGAGGTATGGAATACATTGTTCGTCCCCGACCAGTAGTCGCGTGAATCGATCAGGCGCTGGTTCTGATGAAGCGAGTCGAAGTAGTTATTATTATACATTCCCTGATACCCTGCATCCAGGAAAGCGATCAGCACGTCTTTACCGGTATATCCCTGATCATGCAGATGTTCTATTTCGAAAGCGGAGTTCTGATCAGTTGCCAATCCGTAGTTGAAAGTCGAAGTAGTTTTCCGTCCGGGGGAGAACACGGTGCCGGTGGTCATTGGATGGAATTTCGCTGGGTGTTGGTTACGGGTTGCACTGGCAGATGTCACTTTCCAGTTTCGAGGAAGGCCGGAACGCAATTGCTCAGCATTCAGGTGAGTGGTTACAAGGGCAGCATTAAGCCATCTGGAGGTTCTCAGGATAGAGCACCCTTTATCAGTGAGCGCCTTCAGATAGTTTTTATCAACGGGTAGGTCAAGCTGATCCTGTTCAATACCTTGCGCATTACGATGTTCCATTGCCCTGGGACTAAGGGCAACTTCCTGTAAAGAAGCAGCGGGTTTGTCGGGAAAAAAGACATAAAAACGCTGCTGTGCTATACCCAGGGCCGGCACTAAGAGAAGTAAAAAGGAAAGAAGTTGTCGCATATCGATAAAAATGTGCTACAATTTTATCATTATTTTGCCGGTTTTCGCTGCTGCTGCTGCGGGAAATAACACTCAGGTGACGCTTCCGGATGTACAGAAGTTAATTGGCCATCGTGCTGGTGTCGATAGAAGATGTATCCCGCGGCTGCTGGATATTAACACCTACCGTTGTATCACCATAATAGACACCTGGTTTCAGGGGTTGGGTCACCCGTATTCTTGATGGGCCTGTATTGTCAGGACTTTCAGCAGAATTTGCGGGGTTTTCAGCGCCGTCGTTCGTGCACGAGCTGATGGTAAAACCCAATAGTGCCAGCACGATAAAGTAAAACCTTGATTTCATAGTTCCAGAATTAATCAGTTGAGGTTCAAAAATCGTTCCCTACAGACTGCGTTATCCTGCCCTGGACTGCAGGTTCTCATTATCAGGAACTTTTGCAGATTCCTCATGCTGCTGAGGTGCTTTATGTCTTTTAGAGAACCTTGGACGGATAGGTGGTTTCACTTCTCCAGCCTGCACCTGCCAGTAGCCCCAGACTTTTTTCTCCGTCCCTTTTTTCAGGTCAATCGCCACTTTTTCGGCCAGGAACCAGCCGAGCTGATAGCCAAATTCGCGGTTAGTGGTATTGATCCGCGCGACTGCCAGTTCATCCATACACAGAATGAGGACTTTTTTCAGAACGGGTTTGGTAGCGGGCTGCGGACCACGGAGGAGTTGGATCAGATCCGCACAGCAATTGTCGAGGATTTCGCTCACTGTTTCCCGCTCCCGGACGTCAGTAAAAATCACATCGGGTAAGATTTCGCGAAACGTTTGGTACTTGTCCACGTTGCGGAACTTCTCCAGGGTGGTCAGTACTTGCTGTTTTCTGAGTTTCACGATTTTATTCTTTCTTTTTTTATACCTGTAAACGGGGGATATAAGGTGCTTGCTTTTGGGTTACTTTAGCAACTGAACCAGGGACAAATTTCTATGAAAAACAGGCTCATTGCAAGTTTACAATTGTTTACCTTTCTAGTGCTCTCTTCCTGCGGCGGCAGCAGAAAGACTGCTGTGATCGAAGAGCATATCTTAATGGAACCTGTGGTGGTCAGCGCGAAAAACAACCCACTCGATATTTACCGTGTTTCTGACAGCCGTCCCTGGGATATCTTTCATACCAGCATCGCCCTTCACTTCGATCTTCCGGGCCGTACTGCCAATGGCCGGGTCCGGATAAAACTTCACCCCTATTTCTATCCCAGCGACAGTATCGTGCTGGATGCCAAAACAATGGCCATCGATACCGTGGCACTGATTAGCCCTTTCGGAAAACAGGCACTCGCCTTTACCCATTCGGATGAGCTACTCCGGATAAAACTGGATAAAACTTATACCAGGTTCGATACAGCGGAGCTCTTCATCAGTTACCGGTCCATGCCATACCAGACGATCAGTGGTGGAAGCGCTGCCATACGAGACGACAGGGGACTTTACTTCATTAATACGAATAATGAGGTGTCTGGTAAGCCCGTGCAAATCTGGACCCAGGGTGAGACGGAAGCCAATTCCCATTGGTTCCCCACATTTGACCAGCCCAATGAGCGATTTACAGTCGATCTGCAGATTACCATTCCGGACACCTTTACCTCATTAAGCAATGGAGAACTGGTGCAAAGCCGACCTGCGGGGGAAGGTCTGAGAACCGATTACTGGAACATGCCCGATCCAATTCAGCCATATGCGGTGATGATGGCCATCGGGAAATTCAGTGTGGTGAAAGACGTATCCTGGAATGGGAAAGAAGTGAGCTACTATGTCGAGCAGGAGTACGCGCCCTATGCCAGAAAGATCTTTAACAATACGCCAGAGATGATCGATTATTTCTCCGGAATTACAGGAGTTCCCTATCCATGGAATAAATACAGCCAGGTGATCGTTCGCGACTATGTTTCCGGAGCGATGGAGAATACTACTGCCAGCCTGTTTGGAGAGTTCATGAATCAGAACTTCAGAGAGATTTCTGATAAGAATTATGAGGACATCGTTTCGCATGAACTCTTTCACCAGTGGTTTGGTAATTATGTTACGACAGAATCCTGGACGCACCTGACCGTCAATGAATCGTTTGCAAACTATGGTGAGCAGCTTTGGCGCAACCATAAGTATGGTCCTGTTTCAAGAGATGAGCTGGCGCTTTATGACCTTAACCTTTACCTGAACCAGACCCGTCAGAACGATGAGCCACTGGTGAGGTTCCACTATCATGCCCATGAAGACATGTTTGACCGGATCAGCTATCAAAAGGGTGGGGCTATCCTTCGGTATCTGCACGGATTGATCGGGGACAGTGCTTTCTACCGGGCTATGAATCTTTACCTGAGGAATAATGCACTCCAGGCTGCAGAAGCTACGCATTGGCGTCTGGCAGTTGAGGAGGCTACGGGTCAGGACTGGAACTGGTTTTTTAATCAATGGTATCTCAGAGGAGGGCATCCGATCCTCGAACTGATACATCATTACGATGACGAAGCTCAGGTGTTGACTGTGCAGGTGACACAATCACCCTCAGACAGTCTGCGGTCCTACCGGCTACCGCTTCGGGCAGCACTGATTACTGATGAGGAATACAAAGAGCTGGACTGGTTGGTGGATCAAAAGCATCAAACCTTTGAATATCGTTATCTGAATGGGAAAAGGCCGGTTTTTGTACCGGATACGGAGCACTGGCTGCCAGGCAGAATTATTGAAAGGAAAGGATTGGAAAGCTGGTTGCTGCAACTGTCGGGTGCCAAGAGTTACATTAGCAGGCACCGGGCTGTGGGTGCGGCGTTCAGCAGCCGGAAAGACAGCCTGGCCCCGGCAGTGTTCAGGGCGGCTCTAAGAGACACGATGGGAGGAATCAGGGCATATGCGGCTTCCTTATTGAAGAAAGTTGACAAAGATGTTTACGCTCCGGTTTTCACAGGCGACTTGAGGATGATGGCAGTTTCAGATGCGGATCACCGGGCACGGGCCTCGGCCTTCGAGGTGCTGGGAGTCTGGAAAGTAGCAGCCGCAAAACCAGAAATAATGAATGCCACTGCAGACCTTTCCTATATGGTGGCCGGGGCGGCACTGGGTTCCGTTCATGCACTGGATGCCGACACCGCCTACCTTATTGCAAGGCAGGTGCTGGAGCAGGATGCCAGAGCTGAACTGCAGTCAGCCGCCTGGAAGATACTGGCCTCGAAAGGATTGTCGGATGATATTAGTTATTTTGAAGAGGTGGCGAATCGAACTTATGGTACCAGAAAGGTAGCACTGGCGGGCTATCTTTATGAATACTATTTGAACACCGATGACACAGCCGGTGCCAGACGAACCGCTGCTCTGATAGAGCAAATGGCAGCCAATGAAAGCATTAAACCCTACCGTTATGGGATAGGCTCCAACCTGATCAGTCTGAGGAAAGAATTACAGCACCGTCAGAAAGAAACCAGAGATGCGGCAACAAAACGTGTGATAGAGGCGAAGCAGACACTTCTCGACGAATATATAGAGCGCCTCCTCCAGTCTGAGACAGATTCCGGAAACCTTCGCCAGTATCGTGAATTGGGTGGATAGACTTTCAGATTGGCCAATGGCCGTTAGCTCGTTCTTCCCCTGGCCGCTCCCGGAAATCCACCTGAATATTGTTTTCAAGTAAGGTTTATACGGTGTTTGACTGACACCATAGGAAACCAGTACGACGTATGTACGACACCGTTCCCTCGTCTTATGCAACTTAGTTGGAACCTACAGGGAACCTACAAGGAAGGTACAAGGAACCTTGAAGGGCTTTGGCTGGTTCTGGGTTGTTGGTTGACTGATAATCTGTAGTGACTAACAACCTCACCTCTATTTACGCTGCCTCCTGCCGCCTGTTCGGATCTCCGGGAATATCAGGATTCATCCGTGTGCGCTGGATATCGCTCTCCCAATCGTTGTAATCGATCACAGACAGTTTCACCTGTTCGTACTGCATGTAGCGGATCGAAAGGATGTTGGGATCAACCACCAGTTGCTCCTGTGTGATGGTGTTGATGGTGTCAAGATCAATTTCGATGATCGGGTGTAACTCCTGCTCATTGATAAAATACCTGCTGAAAGATGAGGTATTGATCATATTTCGTGCAAAGAATAAACGCTTTCCGGTCAGGATCAGACGCCCGTGTTCTGTAACGCCATCCTCCTTGATCCACATTGCTGGTTCATTCCTAACTACACCTTCCTGTTTCAGTATATCACGCAAACTCTTTTCCATAACCTTGGTTTTTTCGTTTTTAACACTATTCAATGCCGCCTTTTTCTTTGATGTATCCCGGTGAAGCCTTGCCCGGCCTGAGCACCCTTAACATCTGTAACAGCACTGAAACCAATATCAAAGCCATGCCAGCGTAGAAGCTCCAGCGTAGTTCCTGATTCTCCTGGAAGAACAGAAAAGCCAGCAGTATGCCATAGAGAGGTTCAAGGTTTACACTCAGAGTAGCCGTAAAAGAGCTTATGTGTTTCAGGGCATTCAGTGCGAGCGACTGCGCCCATACGGTACAGCACAGGCTCAGGATCACGAGCCACAAAAGATCGCTCCAGTTAGGGAGGAACCGTGTATCAGATGAATAGGCAAATTGCAGTGGTAGAAGCATACATAGCAGAAGCCAGCCCGTTCCCATTTCATAGAAAACCATGGTACGGGCGGGGTACTTGCTGGCGATGGTCTTATTCAACACAGTGAAAATGGCACTGAGGATGGCGGCTACAACGCCTGCGAGAATACCTAACCCGCGATTGGGTAGGGGATCGTCAAAAACGACACCGGATAGCTTTTGTTCCAGCTCTGGTATGAGGTACATGATAAATACACCCAGCAGCGCCATGGCACCGATACCCAACTCGCCGGCATCAGGCTTTTTCTTATAAGCCCAGGACTCTGAAAGAGTTGTGAAGATGCTCGCTGTAGAAAGACAGATCAGCGCGATGGACGCATTGGCCAGCTTGATAGAACCATAAAATGCTACCCAGTGGAGCGCCATAAGGCAACCTACAAGCGTAAGACGCTTCAGGTCTTTGGTTTCCACCGGCACCCACTGCTTTCTCCAGAAAAGGATGATGGCCATAAAAGCTGCGGTTAGTAACATCCGGTACCAGACCAGTACTGGTGCATCGAGGGTGATCGCCCGGCCGAGGACCCCGGTGAACCCCCAGAGCAGCACCGCAAGGTGCATTTGTAGCAATGCCTTTTTCATATTTTCCGCTGCACAAACTTACCCGAATTCAGTGTCGCTTCAATTCTATGGCAACATAAAAAAAACTCGTTGCTACTATGTAAATAATTAACTTTGTTTGCTAAATATTACGGCATCTATCATTGACTTTTTTCCAGCGCTGAGAGATTAATGAACAATACATACACCGACCTGGTAAAACAGACTTTCGACTTCCCCCAGGAGGATTTCGACGTCCAGGAAAACTACCTCAGATTCAATGGTCTGGATCTTAAGAAACTCATCGACAAGTACGGTACACCTTTCAAGCTCACATACCTGCCCAAGATTGGTGAACAGGTAGCAAGGGCCAAGAAGATGTTCAATGATGCTATCCGTAAGCATCGCTATGACGGCAGGTATTACTATTGTTACTGCACCAAGAGCTCCCACTTCTCCTTTATCGTTGAAGAGACCCTGAAACAGGATGTGCATATTGAGACCTCCTTCGCTTACGATATAGAGATCATCAAACAGCTCTATAAGAAGCGTAAGGTCACCAAGGATACGTTCATTATCTGTAACGGTTTCAAAACGCGTGCATACACCCGGAATATCTCCCAGCTCATTAACGCAGGTTTCAAAAACGTTATTCCGGTTCTTGATAACAAGAATGAGTTTGAAGACTACAAGAAGTCGATTCGTGCCAAAGATCCGGTCAAGATCGGTATCCGTATTGCGAGTGAAGAAGAGCCTACGTTCGATTTCTATACTTCGCGGCTTGGAATTCGCAGCAGGGATGTTCTGGAATTCTACGTCGACAAGATAAAGGGGAATGAACGTTTTCAACTGAAGATGCTTCATTTCTTCATGAATAAAGGCATCAAGGACGATATCTATTACTGGAATGAGCTGAATAAGGTCGCCAATCTGTATTGCCAGCTAAAGAAAATCTGTCCGGAGCTGGACGGGCTGAATATCGGGGGAGGCTTTCCCATTAAGCACTCGCTGGGTTTTGACTATGACTATAATTACATGGTCAATGAGATCATCTCCAATATCAAAAAGATTTGTAAAAAGAATAAGGTACCCGTTCCAGATATTTATACCGAGTTCGGTTCGTACACGGTAGGAGAAAGTGGCGCGGTGATCTATAGTATTCTGGATGAAAAGATGCAGAACGATCGTGAGATCTGGTACATGATCGATAGCTCTTTTATCACCACACTGCCGGATACCTGGGGGATTGGCGAGAAGTTCCTGATGTTGCCCATCAACAAATGGGATAAGGAATACCAGGAAGTGCACCTCGGGGGCCTCACCTGCGATAGCCATGACTTCTATACCTCAGAGGAACATATCAACGCAGTATTCCTTCCCAGGCTGGACAAGGAGAAGGGTGCAGAACCTTTATATATCGGGTTCTTCCATACCGGGGCTTATCAGGACCAGCTTGCCGGGTATGGAGGCATCAAACACTGCATGATCCCATCCCCGAAACACGTGGTCGTGGAGCGGAACAAGGATGGTGAGCTGGTGGACTGGCTATACGCTAAGGAACAATCACCTCAAAGCATGCTGAAGCTCCTGGGTTACATCAAGTAAGCTGATTTACGCCTCATTCACCCATTAGCAGCTATCCCTCTATCTGTATCTGGTGTTGACCGTTCTCCTGATTGGGTTTTTTCGGTAGCTGAACGGTTAAGATACCCTCTGCATACCTTGCCTTAATCATGGCGGGATCGATCTTATTGTTAAGTTTGAAACTACGTCTGAAAGTCTCCAGCTTGTATTCCTTTCTCAGATACTTCCCCTGTTGTTCCTGATCTTCCTCCTTATGAGCATATTCGACATGCAGCACCTGATCCTCAACATGTACCCTGATATCATCCTTTTTTAATCCAGGTGCGATCAATTGCATTTCATAGTGGTCATCTCTGTCAAGGATGTTTACCGGAGCTGTAATGCTGGCGTTCCAGTTCTCATCTCCGAAATACTTCTGATAAGTCTGGTGAAATACGTCTTCAATTATACCGCCAATGGCGCTGGGCAATATGCTGGCTGATCTCCTCGTTTCCATATGAGCTACTTTGGTTCAGAAACTCACTGCAAATGCAGTACCACCAGCGTAGATTACGCGTTTATAAGGATCGCATTATAAATGAGATGATGTAATGAATACCTGATTTGCTATTCCAGATACAGGTATCAATTTTGCTATTTTATTGATAAACAGGCCCGTTTTCCGCTTTACCTGGAGTAGGAATGTAGCCAGCAGGGCCTAAATGAGACAAATTTCTGCTAAATCTGAAAAAAAATTATTTCACTTTCCCAATCCTTTTTCTGATATTTGCTATGCTTACGATGGGTTAGTAAGTACAGTCCTTCCCGATGTACCACGTGCATCGGGATTTTTTTTTTACCTCCCTTTGGTCAGTTGGCTCATATAGCTATCCACCGTACTGAAAAGAAAATCCGGGTATTCGCTGCTAAACTTGTGCTTGATGAAGCCGCCCATTAACGGTCTGGGCGCAGGTTGTTTCAACTCGCTGGTCAGTAAAGGCATCAGATCGAAATCCGCATTGGGAAAATAACTTAATACCCGGAGCGCCAGTTCCACCCGGTTCATGAAATCTGTACTACATATGTGATAGATGCCCTGCTTTCCATCCTGCAGCAGCACATACATGGCTCTGGCAATGTCGAGGGCATTGGTAGGAGTTGCATACTGATCTACAGGCAACTTAAGGGTCAGCTTTTGTCCCTCTCTGCATTGACTCACTATTCTGGAGATGAAGTTTTTACCCCTTACTTCATCGCCATATACATTTGTTACCCTCAGCACCAGCGTTCCGGCTCTTTCGAGTGCCAGTTGTTCAGCTTCCAGCTTGTGACGGGCATATACGCTTAGAGGATTGACGGGATCATCTTCCCTGTAAGGACCGTCGATACCATCAAAAACATAGTCAGTAGACAGGTAGACAAATTTTGATCCGCACCGAGCGGCGGCTTCCAGTAGATTTTTAGTGCTTTGGACAGTTTTCTGATAGCTCTCCTCCTCATGATCCTCGCAGTAATCGACATGGGTGAGTGCTCCACAGTGGACGATCACATCGGGTCCGTAATTCTCCAGCTGAAAGTTTGCGGGATTTTCCGGCTCCAGTGTATTAAAAAATACCGTTTCATCTGTGGCAAAGGAAAGATGGGATCCTTTCACATTCCATCCCTGTTCACGGAAATGATTCATGCAATTACCACCAACGAGTCCGGAAGCTCCGGCTATAAAAACCTTCATAGAACTAAATTGTGCGCGAAATTAAAAAAGCCATCCTTCAGAACGAAGGATGGCCCAAAATAATCAGTTGGCTTGCCTAAACGGCCGCTGCTGAAAGTGTTGGCATCTCCTGCGGATACTCTTTGTTTACCAGTTTGTCACGAACCGTAGAAAAAGCAGCAAGTGTTTCATCGATATCAGCATCTGTATGTGCCGCTGTGGGGATCAGTCTGAGAATGATCTGCCCTTTTGGAATCACCGGATACACGACAACAGAACAGAATATATTGTAGTTTTCTCTGAGGTCGAATACAAGCTGGGTGGCATCAAACAACCCTCCCTTCATGAATACGGGTGTAACCGGAGTATTGGTGGTTCCGATTTCAAAGCCTTTTTCCCTGAGTCCTGACTGCAGACGGTTGACATTGTGCCAGAGTTTTTGTTTAAGTTCAGGACGGGTACGCAGCAATTCCAGGCGTTTGATATTACCTATGACGATAGGCATCGGAAGTGATTTTGCAAATACCTGAGAACGCATATTATATCGCAAAAATTTCAGGATCTGCTTATCCCCCGCGAGAAATCCACCGATGCTGGCCATGGATTTTGCAAAGGTTGAGAAGTAGACATCGATCTGTTCAGTACAATTCTGCTCTTCGCCAATACCAGCACCTGACTTACCCATTGTACCAAAGCCATGCGCATCGTCCACAAAAAGTCTGAATTCATACTTTGACTTCAACGCAGCGATCTCTGCCACACGTCCCTGGTTGCCACTCATACCAAAAACACCTTCTGTGATTACGAGAATGCCACCGCCAGTCTGGGCAGTCATCTCCGTTGCTCTTTGAAGCTGCTTCTCACAATCGGCTACGTCATTATGCTTGAATACATAACGGTGGCCGGGATGCATGCGCAGACCATCGATAATACAGGCATGTGATTCAGCATCATAAACGATAACATCACGGCGGTTGCAAAGACTGTCAATAGCCGATACCATACCCTGGTATCCATAGTTCACCAGCATGGCATCTTCCTTTCCAATGAATGCGGCCAATTCTTTTTCAAGGTGCTCATGATGGTCTGAGTTACCACTCATCATACGTGCTCCCATTGGGTAGGCTAATCCATATTGGGCCGCGGCCTCAGCATCTGCTTTGCGTACTTCGGGGTGATTGGCGAGGCCAAGATAGTTATTGAGGCTCCAGATAATGCGCTCCTTGCCCTGGAACATCATCCTGTTCCCGATTTCTCCTTCCAGCTTTGGAAAGGCAAAATAGCCTGGGGCTTTTTCGGCGTAATCTCCTATCGGTCCTAATTTCGATTCAAATTTGGCGAATAAATCCATATGGTACGGCTGCTTGGTTTTCAATATAATTAATGCGCGAAATTATGAAAAACACAGGTCTTTTATTTCAGAGCCTTACTCCACAGTGCTTTCAGGCTGGGGATTGACCCGCGATCTGCTGCCCGATGAGCAGGTTAGTTCCTCGTAACAGAAACACTCAACGCCTATCTTTGTTTTTCAAGTAGTTATCATGGTACGAATTCTGGCTTGTTTCCTCTTTGCATTTTTGGCAAACCTCTCCGCTGACGGACAGTCCCTGAAAAGACCCAGGCTCGTTGTGGGAATCGTCGTTGACCAGATGCGACAGGATTACTTATACAGGTTCTACGATCGGTATTCGGAAAACGGTTTTAAGCGTCTTTTGAAAGGGGGATTCCAGTGTGAGCAGACCTATATCAACTATCTGCCAGCCTATACTGCCCCGGGACATGCCTGTATCTATACCGGGACGGTTCCTGCTGTTCATGGCATCGCAGGCAACGACTGGATCGACATTTATTCAGGAAAACGGTGGTACTGCGTGGAAGATACCAGTGTGACTCCGGTAGAGTGTAGTATGGCCGCGGGCAGAATGAGTCCATCAAGCCTGAGAACTACCACTATTACGGATGAGTTGATGCTGGCAACGCGCGCGCGCTCCAGGGTTGTGGGTATTGCGCTTAAGGACAGAGGTAGTATCCTTCCTGCCGGACATTTGGGTAAAGCCTACTGGTTTGATGACAGCACAGGAAATTTTATCACAAGCAGCTATTATGCCGATGCGCTGCCATCCTGGTTAAAGAGTTTTAATGGAAGAAGGCTGACGGATTCCCTGTTATCGCAACCCTGGAATACTTTGTATCCTGCTGGTACCTATGTACAAAGCCTGCCGGACGACAATCCCTATGAAGGCAGGTTTGACAAGTCAAAACCTCCTGTGTTCCCCCACCATCCGGGTAAAGGAAAGAGTTATGGTAATATCCGACGCCTGCCAGCGGGTAATACCCTTACACTGGAAGCTGCCAAAGCAGCACTTACAGGCGAACAGATGGGCAAAGGCAGGTTTCCGGACTTTCTTTGCGTAAGTCTTTCCAGCACGGACTATATCGGGCACCAATTTACACCTGAATCTATCGAGATTGAAGATATGTATCTGCGACTGGATCAGGAGCTGGCAGAGTTTTTCCATTTCCTCGACCGGCATGCTGGAAAAGGCAATTATCTCCTGTTCCTGACTGCTGATCACGGGGGCGCACATAATGCGAAGTACCTTCAGGATATAGGAATACCCGCAGGCAATATTGGTAATGATCACTTGAATGAGCTGGTAACAGGAGCTACCCGGAAGGCCCTTGATCAATTACAGGTCCGGGAGATCCAAACGGGTGGCCTTATTAAAGGAGTGGAGAATTATCAGATTTTTTTGAACAAAGAAGGGATCCGCGATGCGCATTTGGATGAAGCCAGATTCAGAAATGCTTTGAAGAAAGCCCTGAGCGATATACCGGAAATGGCCTGGGTACTTGATATGGAAGCGGTAGCATCCACCCCAATGCCGGCCATTATTAAAGAAAAGGCTGTGAATGGGTACTATCATCACCGGAGTGGTGATCTGCTGATGATATTTCAGCCAGGTTATTACAATGGATATGACGCCACCGGAACCACGCACGGAACCTGGCATCCCTACGATACGAGAATCCCGCTGCTCTGGTATGGATGGGGTATTCAGCCAGGTCGGCTCAACAGGAAAGTGCACATGGAAGATATTGCACCAACAATCGCAACACTTCTCGGCATTCAGGTGCCCAACGGTTGTACCGGCAATGTGATTACTGAACTGACTGACGGGCAGTGATCTCGTAAGTCTTTCTGCCCACACGACCCGCACCGACATAATACCGCGACCAGTAGGTATCGTTCAGGTTGCTAATGACAACTCCCTGTGAGGTAGAAGCATGAACGAAGTAGTTGTTGTGAAGATAGACGCCGACGTGTGAGATTCTTTTGCCTCTTTTGAAGAACACCAGATCGCCTTCCGATAAGCTATCAGAAGCAGTGATCAGTTCGCAGTCCTTAAACTGCTCCCGCGCACTTCTGTACAGATCCAGACAAAACACCTGTTCATATAGCCGTTGTGCAAAGGCTGAACAGTCGATTCCCTCTTTGTCATTGCCACCAAAACGATACTTCACACCATACCAGTCCTCTATGAAATGATAAAGACTGAAATTGGTCAGCATCTGGGGTGTCACATTAAGCAGGGATGCGTACTTCAGCTGTAGCTCATGAAGGAATTCTTCTCCTGACTTAGTCAGATTTTTTGCAGGAGGTGTGTTTTTGATCTTGAAGCTACTACTGTTGTTGTTGAGCGTGATGTCCTCAAGAAACTGAGGGTCACTGGAATTTTTGCTCCGTTCAGTAGGCGTAGCGGCAAATTGGCGGGGACTGCTGCAGGAACTTCCAAACATCATTCCTACTAAAAAAAGCCCCGTAATTGTTTTCGGTAAAACTGTTCTCATCTCCATCTCATTGAGAATTACCTATATACGATAAAGACAAAGATAACAGAATTGTTGAGATAGCGGTAGAGCATTACAAGTCTTTTCCAGACGGAATATCCCCCTTTCGGCATTATACAATTTGCATAGTTTTGCTATTATCAGTATTTATGTAGAACATGCATTTACTAGAACTAAGGAATATCAAAAAATACTATGCTACCCAGAAAGCGGTAGACGATATCAGCTGTGTCATTCGCCAGGGAAGCATTTTTGGCCTTTTAGGTCCGAACGGGGCAGGTAAAACCACACTCCTCCGGATGATCACAGGCATCTTTTACCAGGATAGCGGAGAGATACTGTTCGAAGGGCGTCCGTTTGAACCATCAAAAGATGTTTCTCTGATTGGGTATATGCCTGAGGAAAAGGGTCTGTACAAAAAGATGAAGGTGGGGGAGCAGGCCATGTACTTTGCACAATTGAAGGGACTCTCCTATGCCGAGGCAGCAGAGCAGGTGCGTTACTGGTTTACCAGGCTGGAAATGCAGAGCTGGTGGAACAAAAAAGTGGAAGACCTGAGTAAGGGAATGCACCAGAAGCTGCAATTTATCATCACGGTCCTGCACAAGCCTAAACTGATCATACTCGATGAACCTTTTTCTGGACTGGATCCGCTGAATGCCAACATCATTAAAGATGAGATTTTTCGCCTGGCCAGGGAGGGTAGCACGATCATCTTCTCGACACACAGAATGGAGCAGGTGGAGGAAATCTGTGATCATATCATACTCGTAAACAAGGGGAGAAAGATCCTGGATGGCTCTGTTGCTGATGTGAAACAACAATACAAGGAGCATATCTTCAGACTGGAGCTGGAATCTGAACTGGAAGTAGCACTTGAATCACCGGCATTTGACGTGGTTGCCAGCCAGGGCAGTCGTTATAAGATCAAACTCAGGGACGGATACAACCAGAATCAACTGCTGTCACATTTTATAGATCAGGGCGCGATGATCGTCTCGTTCAATGAAATACTGCCTTCGCTGAATGATATCTTCATTCGTTTGGTGGAGAGCACCCCTGCCAGCAGACAATTCGAAAAAGTATAGTCCTTCTCAAGATAATCATATGAATAAGATACTACTCATCATAAAGCGTGAATACCTTACGCGTATACGCAACAAGACGTTTATCCTCTCAACACTGCTTACGCCACTATTCTTCGTGGCCATCATTGGTGCCAGCGCCTACTTTTCCCAGAAGAATAGTGAAGAAGTGACTATCGGTGTCTTCGATGAAAGCGGGTTATTCGCATCGAAGCTGAAGAGCAATGAAAATATCGACTACAAAACCGTTGAAAGAGCCGTCTATGATTCATTTGTGGCAAGAAAGCCAATAGTGGATTACAATGGGGTTCTCTACATCCCGGATATCGATGTAGATAAGCCAATAGGAATAGCATACCTTTCTGAGAAGCAATTAGGACTTTTTTCAGAAATGCAGGTTCAGAACGACCTGAATGAAATTCTGGAGCAGGAACGAATGATCAGGGCAAACATCGATACAGCCCGCCTCACGGCTATAAAATCCAATGCAATTTCGTTGAGCCAGAAGGTTATTTCAGATGACAGTGATATTACTGCCAATGTGGGTATTTCATCCATTATCGGATATGTATCCGGCTTTCTGATTTATTTTTTAATGTTCATCTATGGAAGCATGGTTATGCGTGGGATTATGGAAGAAAAGGTGAGCAGGGTAGCAGAAGTGATGGTATCCTCTGTAAAACCGTTTCAGTTGATGATGGGAAAAATCGTTGGTATCGGGGCTGTTGGTCTGACCCAGTTCCTGATCTGGATTGTTTTACTGATCATTGGATCTGTAGTTCTGGGTTCCTCGATAGATGCTTCCGAAGTACAGAAGATTGCAGAATCGCAGCAGGAAGCCGCCACGCTTTCAGTGGTTGGAGCTGTAGATAAAGTCGTTGCTCAACTGAACATACCCTTGCTGATAGCGGCCTTTCTTTTCTATTTTGTCTTTGGCTACCTGTTCTACGCTGCTTTATTCGCAGCGGTTGGCAGTGCGGTAAATGAAGATCCGCAGGATGCACAGGCTATGATGTTTCCGATTACAATTCCGATCATCTTTTCGATTATCGTAATGACCAGTGCCATTTCGAATCCCACGGGGCCGCTTGCTGTCTGGTGTAGCATCATACCTTTCACCTCACCGATCATCATGATGGCACGTCTCCCATTCGGATTCCCTGGTACTGTTACCTGGTGGGAGCTGTCCCTGTCGGTCCTGCTAATGGTGGGAGGTTTCCTTTTCACCACCTGGCTGAGTGCGCGTATCTACAGAACAGGCATTCTTATGTATGGTAAGAAAGCCAGCTGGAAGGATATGTTGCAGTGGGCCATCAGAAAGCATTAAAGAAACACCGAACCATTATATAAAGGGGCTGCGTCCACAGCCCCTTTATTAATGTACCTATTGATCTGCTTTTACGACCATGTATTAATGGGACTTTCACGATTCTTTACTGACATCTGTTCACAATGCCTGCCCGGATAATGCCGATGGATTTTATATGCGACTTAAGAGGTATAACACATTCAACTTTCCGATTCAATGAATGGCAACCTAACCATCTTGGCAAGGAAGTGATAATCAAGCAGCAATAGCATATTTTAAGGTATTGAACAGGAGTCGGGGAATTCTCGTTGAGTTTTTTGATGAAGGAACCATGTGTGGAATAGTCTGCCTATAAACCTGTCGTCTTTTCAGCAGTTAATAGTCTCACTGGTTTAGATTTGAGGAATAATGCATATATTGTTGTAGCAAAACTAACAGCAATTGCGTATACTTTTAGTTTACCCGGAAATGCCTGACACCTTTTATGCGATGAAGCATTTCATGAAGGTTGTCAACAAAAAGGCAGCGTACCCACCGCTTGGGCTGCTAACGGTAGCTTCAATGCTTCCCTCAGCCTGGGAGAAACGGCTGGTGGATATGAATACTACCTCCCTTGATGACCGGTCATTAGGTTGGGCAGACTACGTGTTTCTGTCAGCAATGAATGTGCAGGAGGAGTCTGTGGCTGAAATTATCAGACGGTGCAATGAGCTTGGGGTAAAGATTGTCGCTGGTGGAACTCTATTTACACATGAATACACACGATTTGCAGGAATTGATCATTTTGTTCTGAATGAAGCTGAGATTACGCTGCCATTTTTTCTGAGGGACCTTGCTGACGGCAAACCTCAGCCTGTTTATAAAAGTTCTGAGTTTGCTGACGTTACAACGACGCCTGCTCCCGCGCTACACCTCGTAGACAGAAGTCAATACCTTTATGACATTATTCAGTACTCGAGAGGGTGTCCCTACATGTGCGATTTTTGTGACGTAACGGCTTTGTTGGGTAGGCGCCCGAGGACCAAGACACCAGATCAGATTATTGAAGAGCTGAATGAAATCAACAAGAGCAAGGATGCTCAGCTGGTGTTATTTGCGGACGACAACCTGATAGGTAACAAACGTATCCTTAAATCTGAACTTCTTCCTGCACTCATCGAATGGAGAAAGGCTGCACAGCCTCAGTTCTTTTTTGCGACTCAATTGACAGTGAACCTTGCGGATGACCAGGAACTGATGCAGATGTTAATTGATGCAGGGTTCCGGCATATTTTCATCGGTATCGAGACTCCTTCTGAAGAGAGTTTAAAGGTTTCGCACAAAACGCAGAATCTGAAAAAAAACTTACTTACAACCATACACGAAATTCACAGTAAAGGGTTTATTATCTCGGGAGGTTTTATTGTGGGTTTTGATACAGACAACGAAACGATTTTCCGCAGGCAAATTCAATTTATTCAGGAAAGTGGCATACCCCTTCCTATCGTTAATATATTGAAGGCTCCACCAGGCACTGACCTATACAGGCGAATGAAGGCGGAAGGCCGACTATCCAAACCTTTTGCCTTTTCCGAAGGCGATACGAACCTCATACCTGTGATGGACGCTGTAACACTCTACAGCGGATTCATCGAATTGATTGATAACATCTACACACCGGCCGCTTCCTACCAGAGATTGATGAATTTCTTCAGTACCTATAGCTTTCCAAAAAATACAATAAAGGTCAAGGAGCGAATCACCTTTAAACACATCCATGTAGCACTCACGATATTGTTCAAGCTAGGGATTTTGGATACTAACAGGAAATGGTTTTGGAAGTTGATCATGTGGAGCATATTAAAGAACCGTAAAATGCTGGATAAAGCTTTTTTTTATTCCGTAATGATGTTCCAGATGCACGAGACCTACCGGACGATCCATCAAAAAGCAAGGGAAGAACTCGAGCGAGTTGCACGCCATCCCCAGATTGGACAAACAATGGCTTTTGACTATAACTAGGGATTTCCGTAATCTGGCATATGACACCAACATGTCTCATTTACGTATTAGGGGATGTGACGGCATTTCAGATAACAATCTATTTTTTAACATGAACCTGGGTTATCTCTGCCCAGGATACACCTTTACTATATTTGCTTCATGAGGCTACCGGTTTTCCTTTTTATAGTTGTCGCCCCGCTAACCATGTGCGCGGACAACCTGCGAGCTCAGGAAGTGCTCCACTCTGGTGCTATGCGCCAGGTAATGAAACAAGGCCAACTCCACGCATCTATTCATCTGGATACGATCTCGAAGAAAAGTACGCTGAATGGGATCGGTCCAGCGGCACAGCTTAAAGGTGAACTACTGGCGATCAATGGCCAGTCCTGGCAGGCAAGAGTAATCGGTAAAGATTCAGTGATTGTGGAAGAGACCTGGAACGTGGGGGCTCCCTTTTACGTTTACAATTTCGTTGAAAGCTGGGAGGAAATCGCGATTCCTGACTCTGTAACAGATCTTAGAAAACTGGAGTCATGGTTGCATCTACACTTTCGACAGGTCGATGCTCCTTTTGCCTTCCGTCTCGATGGAGTGGTGTCCTCCGCCTCAGTGCACGTACTAAATCTGCCTGAGGGAACAAGGGTCTCCAGTCATTCGGATGCTCATAAGGGAAAGGTGCAAAAACATCTGGTTGACCGTGAGGCTCAGTTGCTCGGCTATTTCTCCCGTCATCATCAGGGTATATTCACGCATCA
The DNA here is from genome assembly GCA_023409975.1 of Bacteroidota bacterium. Classification (GTDB taxonomy): domain Bacteria; phylum Bacteroidota; class Bacteroidia; order Chitinophagales; family Chitinophagaceae; genus JAFIGV01. Next base: position 28,278 of record JAEYQO010000051.1, read on the forward strand.
TGACAGTTTTTTTCATTTACATCTGATCACCTCCGACCGGAAGCTGATGGGCCACGTCGATGACCTGCAGTTCAGAGCAGGTAATATGAAGCTCCTGATCCCGCGTTCCTAATCTGACACTCCTTATTTTTGTACTTCCATTAACCAAAGCTGACGACTATGCCTTCATTCGACATCGTTTCAAAAGTAGATGCCCAGACACTTGACAATGCTGTAAATGTTGCTAAAAAGGAGATCGAAAACCGGTACGACTTTAAAGGCTCACATGTCCTGATCGAACTCAATAAAAAGGATATGGTGATCAACCTTGAGGTAGAAAGTGATATGCAGTTGAAACAGGTGGAAGATGTTTTACTCACCAAGGCCATGCGCCAGGGACTGGATAGCAATGCATTTGACCTGTCGAAGGAGTTCTCGGCATCTGGGAAGTATATCCGTAAGACTATCCCGGTTAAGAACGGGATCGATAAGGATAATGCTAAAAAGATCGTCAAACTAATTAAAGACAGTGGCCTGAAAGTTCAGCCGGCAATTCAGGATGATACTATCCGGGTCACCGGGAAAAAGATCGACGATCTTCAGTCCGTCATTCAACTCTGCCGCAGTTCCAGCCTCGACCTGCCCCTGCAGTTCAACAATATGAAATCCTGAGATGCGCGTCTGGATTGCATTAATACGTGGTATCAATGTGGGTGGCCAGAAAAAAGTTCCTATGAAGGAACTCCGGCAGCTCATGGAGGATTTAGGATTTGAGCGTGTGACCACCTACATCCATAGTGGGAACATCATCTTCAAAGCAAAAGGTAAAGCAACCTCCCACGAAAAGGCAATTTCCAAAACGATTCAAGACAATTTCAGATTTGAGGTTGATGTTCAGGTGCTCACTCCGGATGAGCTGGAAACTGCTATTCAACTCAACCCGTTTATTGAAACAGCCGGGTACGACCAAAAGAGTCTCTACCTGACTCGACTTGCGCAGCTGCCTGAAGATGACCGGTTAAAAACACTCTATTCTATTAGTTATCCACCGGAAGAGTTTAAACTCTTGGGCCAGAATTTGTACCTCTATTTGCCGAACGGTGCGCACAATGCTAAACTCAACAATAATTTTTTTGAAAGCAAACTCAAGTTGACTGCAACCACCCGAAACTGGAACACCGTGAATGCGCTGGCTAAAATGGCAGAAGATCTTCGCTAAGCGGTGGTGTGTACGACTCTATCTATTGAATTCAGACTGGCAATCTGACAAACTGACAAATGGTGCAGTAAATGGAACACAACTTGCTGCCTTCCGACGAAAGAAAATCCTCTGATCATATGCACGAGAAAGGTACCATTTCCATCCACACGGAAAACATCTTCCCGATTATTAAGAAATTCCTTTATTCTGACCATGAAATATTCCTCAGGGAGCTGGTTTCGAATGCGGTAGATGCCACTCAAAAACTCAAAAGGCTCTCCAGCCTGGGCCAGTTTCAGGGCGAATTGGGTGATCTGACGATTGAAATCTCAATCGATGATAAGGCTAAAACGATTACCATTTCAGATAAGGGTATCGGTATGACGGCTGATGAGATCAGGAAATATATCAATCAGATCGCTTTTTCCGGGGCCACCGAGTTCATGGAGAAGTTTAAAGAAGCCAATGATGCCAATGAAATTATTGGTCGCTTCGGCCTTGGCTTTTATTCTGCATTCATGGTTGCGGATAAAGTTGAGATTCAGACTTTCTCTTATCAGCAGGGCGCAGAACCGGCTCGCTGGATCTGTGACGGCTCTACTGAATTTGAGATCACCGCGGGAGATAAGCTTCAGCGTGGTACAGATGTTATCCTGTACATAAATGAAGAAAATAAGGAATTCCTTGAGGACTACCGGCTTCAGCAGATTCTCGACAAGTATTGCAGATTCCTGCCCGTTCCAATTAAGTTTGGAACAAAGCCAAAACAAGTTCCTGACGGAGAAGACGAAGAAGGAAAGACTAAATACAAGTCGGTTGAGGTTGATAATATCATCAATAACACCACACCGCTTTGGACTAAAGCACCTTCAGACCTGAAGGACGAGGACTACCTCTCCTTTTATCGGGAATTGTATCCTTTAGCCGAAGAACCGCTATTCTGGATTCATCTGAATGTGGACTACCCTTTCAACCTGACCGGTATTCTCTATTTCCCAAAAGTGAAAAACGAACTGGAATTACAGCGAAACAAAATCCAGCTTTACTCCCGTCAGGTATTTATCACTGATGAAGTGAAGGATATTGTTCCTGAATTCCTGATGCTGCTACACGGGGTCATCGATTCACCCGATATACCCCTAAACGTTTCCCGCAGCTTCCTGCAAGCTGATAGCAATGTAAAAAAGATCAACAGTTACATCACCAGAAAGGTAGCAGATAAGCTTCAGGAGCTTTTCAAAAACGATCGGAAGGCATACGAGGCAAAATGGAATGACATTGGTTTGTTCGTGAAGTATGGAATGATCTCTGAAGAAAAATTCGGAGACAGAGCCAGGGACTTCTCCCTGCTGAAGAATACTAAAGAGGAGTTTTTCACACTCGATGAGTATAAAGAAAAGGTTGCTCCACTTCAAACTGATAAGAATGGCACGCTGATCTATCTCTACAGTTCCGACCCGGCAAAACAGGACAGTTTTATTCAGGCTGCCAACAAAAAGGAATATGACGTTTTGGTAATGGACGGACCATTAGACACACATTTTGTGTCGCACCTGGAACAGAAAGGGGAAAAGCTTTCTCTGAAGAGGGTAGACGCCGATGTGATCAATAAATTGATAGAAAAGGATGAAAAGATTGAGGATGTTCTTTCCGAAGAACAACGTACCCAGGTGAAGGATCTTTTCACAAAGGCGATCAATAAACCTAATATGCAGGTCGAAGTGGAATCACATCATCCGGAAGATCTGCCTGTGACCATAACCATGGATGAGTTTATGCGCAGGATGAAAGACATGTCAAAAATGGGCGGACCATATAGTTTCTATGGTTCAATGCCAGAGAACTACAAGGTGGCGGTCAACGGAAACCATAAGCTGATCTCTCGAATTCTCGAAGCAGGGTCCGATGAACAGAGAGAACAACTGGCTCGCCAGGCGTTTGATCTGGCATTGCTCTCCCAGGGTATGCTAACAGGTGCGGACCTGACAGCTTTCGTCAATAGAAGCGTTAGTTTGATTTAATCCACTACTTCAGGTCTTCGAAAACCCCGGGCTGTCCTAGTTCGGGGTTTTTGTTTTATGCCGGATTATTCACAGCATCGGGCATTGGCGGGCCTGCAGATATCTTAACGGATCATCAGCTTCAGATTCAGAACTTCTGATGAACTTTCTAATTATATTGAATACCAGTTCTTTCTGCGTGATTTAAGTACTACAATTTTTACTTCAATTCTGGCACGCAAAAAATATTGTGAAAATATCTGATGCTTTGGTAAATTTAAGATGTAAAACAATTGCCGCCTTGATGTAACAGCTTTGCTCCTTTCCGGTTTTCCCTCTGTTCAACTATCCCGTTACATCCTTCCGGCATTGCATGGTTAAACTTTTAAAACCTTTGTTATGCCAGAATTTGATAGTGCACATGTGAAAAACGTTGCATTACTGGGTCATTCCGGCAGCGGTAAAACGACTCTCGCTGAAGACATGCTTTTCGAAGCTGGTATGATCCACAGGAAAGGTAGTATTGAAGAAGGAAACACGACTGCTGACTACACAGAGCTGGAAAAAGAAAGAGGAAATACGATCTTTTCAAAACTCCTGCACGCTCCCTGGAAAGGTTACAAGATCAATATCCTGGATACTCCAGGGTATGACGATTTTTCCGGGGAAGTGATCAGCGCGCTCAGGGTAGCAGACACGGGTATCATTCTACTGAATGCCAGCACCGGAGTAGAGGTAGGAACCGATATCGTCTGGGAATACACCGTTCAGTTTCGAACTCCCACCATTCTTGTCGTCAATCAGATCGATCATCCCAAAGCCGATTTTGACCGGACTATACAAGAGGCAAAATCACATTTCGGCCCACATGTTGTCGTAGTTCAGTATCCCGTAAATCAGGGTCCCGGATTCAATGCAATCATTGATGTGCTGAACATGGTCATGTACCAATATGGTGAAGGCGGCAAACCTTCCAAACTACCCATTCCGGATAATGAAAGGCAACGCGCCGGGGAGCTTCACAAAGAATTGATCGAATCGATAGCTTCTAATGACGAGGGCCTGATGGAACGCTATTTCGATCAGGGTGAACTATCAGAGGATGAAATGAAGGAGGGGCTGCATCAATCCATGATCAGACATGAATTGTTTCCGGTCTTCTGTCTCTCCGCAAAAGCTAACAGAGGGGTCGCCAGGTTGATGGGATATATAGATAAAGTCTGTCCGCCCGCCACTGAAATGCCACCACAGAGGACACGCGATGGACAAGAACTGCGCTGCGATCCTGAAGGAGATACCTGTCTGTTTGTGTTCAAAACGGTTAATGAACCCCATATAGGCGAACTCAGTTTCTTCAAGGTTATTTCCGGGAAATTGAGACCCGGTTCAGAATTGTTCAACGAGAATACGGGTATATCCGAAAAAATCACCCAGCTTTTTATCGTCGAAGGCAACAAAAGGACCTCCGTCAATGAATTAGTCGCAGGTGATATCGGCGCCACGCTAAAGCTTAAGAATACTCATACCAATAATACCCTTCATGAAAAGGGCCGAAGACTGGAGCTGGAGCCCATTGTGTTTCCGGAACCCCGGCTCAGTGTAGCAATCGCCAACAATAGGAAGGGGGAGGAGGAAAAGCTGGCCGCAGCACTACATCAGTTGAAGGAAGAAGATCCAACCCTTCAGGTTGAGGTTTCAGCGGAGTTAGGTCAGACATTATTGCACTGTCAGGGCGATATGCACCTCACCGTGATCAAATGGAAACTGGAGCACACGTATCATCTCGATGTGACCTACAAACGACCGAGGATTGCTTACCGGGAAACGATACGAAAAGAAGCGCAGGCCACCTACAGGCACAAAAAGCAATCGGGTGGGGCCGGACAGTTCGGTGAAGTATCACTGCGAATTGAGCCCTGGTTTGAAGGAATGCCCGATCCACATGGTCTCACAGTTCGCGGGAAGGAAGAAATAGATCTGCCCTGGGGAGGCAAACTTGTTTATTACAACTGCATCGTCGGCGGTGTTATTGATGCGCGATTTCTGCCCTCAATATTGAAAGGGGTAATGGAGAAAATGAAACATGGCCCCCTCACCGGCTCCTATGTCAGAGACATCCGTGTCTGTGTATATGATGGTAAAATGCATGCTGTCGACAGCAATGATATGGCTTTCAAAACTGCTGGTGCTATGGCTTTCAGGGAGGCTTTCCACCTGGCTGATCCACAGTTGCTCGAACCTGTAAACCTTTTGGAAGTTCTCTGCCCCGACGAATTAACAGGTAATATCATGGGAGACCTCCAGAGCAGACGTGCACTGGTGGAAGGCTTCGATACCGAAGGTTCACTAAATGTAATCCGCGCCCAGGTTCCACAGGCAGAGATGCATGGTTACGCATCGACTTTGAGAAGCCTCTCTCAGGGGCGCGCCAGGTTCCGGATGCACTTTGATCATTATGCACCTGTTTCATATGAATTACAGAAGAAGTTGGCTGAAAGCTATAGCCAGGAATCCCTGGAGCTGGCAGAAGCCTGAGCAGATAAATCGATAATCGTTTAACCCCAAATTTCAGCAATATGGAAATTCAACAAATTATCAGTCACATTGTAAGGAACGTACGCAATACTTACAATGCATTCAATCAGAAGGGCCTTCCCTACGATCCTCAGATCATCGCCAGGGCTACGTTCAAAGAATTAAGAAGTCTTGATCCGAGCGTTAGTGAAAAGCAATTTAACGACGCCATAGAAAGAATGCATGATGAAGGTCTTGCTGTCTCTAAGGCGAATGGACTGATATTCTTTGATGAGCGGATTCTGGATAGAGAACCTGCCGAAGCAAGGATGTAGTACAAAAAAAAGCTCCGGATTTCCGGAGCTTTTTGCTGATTATGGTCAATGTTAGAGGTTACCACGTTTAGCCTGTTCTCTCTCTATGGATTCGAACAAAGCCTTAAAATTTCCGGCGCCAAAGCTTTTGGCACCCTTACGCTGGATAATCTCAAAGAATAGTGTTGGTCTATCTTCAACAGGCTTGGTGAAGATCTGAAGCAGGTATCCCTCTTCATCACGGTCTACAAGAATTTTTAATTCCTGAAGCGGCGCAATCTCCTCGTCTATCTTTCCTACGCGATCATACAATTCTTCATAATAAGTATCCGGGGTGTCCAGGAATTCTACACCTCGGGCTTTAAGTTCACGGACGGTACTTATAATGTCACTGGTCGCAACGGCTATATGCTGCACGCCCTCTCCCTCATAGAATTCAAGATACTCTTCAATCTGGCTCTTCTTCTTGCCTTCGGCTGGCTCATTGATCGGGAATTTCACATAGCCATTGCCATTGCTCATCACCTTACTCATCAAAGCAGAATATTCAGTATTAATCTGCTTATCATCGAAAGTGAGAATATTCGCGAAGCCCATCACATCCTCGTACCATTTCACCGTCTCATTCATCCTGTTCCAGCCTACGTTTCCGACGCAGTGGTCAACATAAAGCAGTCCAACCTCTGCTGGATTGTATTCGCTTTTCCAGGGTTGATAACCAGGAAGAAACGGGCCATTGTAGTTCTTGCGTTCCACAAACAGGTGCACAGTCTCTCCATAAGTGTAAATGCCACTCATGCGAACTTCACCGTATTCATCTGACAAAGTGCGTGGTTCCATATAGGGTTTCGCACCGCGCTTGGTAGTCTCCTCAAAAGATGCATACGCATCATCCACCCACAGTGCAAGGATTTTTACACCATCTCCGTGTTTCAAAATATGTTGTGCGATCTGGTGGTCGGAATGGAGTGGGGTAGTAAGCACCAGGCGGATTTTACCCTGCTGCAAAACGTACGATGCAGTGTCACGTACGCCTGTTTCCGGACCAGCGTAAGCGATGCCCTGAAATCCAAAGGCTGTTTTATAGTAATGAGCAGCTTGTTTGGCATTGCCGACATAAAGCTCAATATGGTCGGTACCGTTAATTGGCAGGAAGTCCTGCGCTTTCGACATTTTTTGTGATGCTGTAAGCGATTCCATCAGAAATTAGTTTTTAAATGTTCAATAATGTTGTTCAATTCAGCTGGCGGGACCTGTGTCAACTCCATGCGGCCATGGCCGAGGTTCTGAGGAGCTCTTTGAGAACTACAAAAAAGCTGTATTGGAAATCTGAATACATGTAAACCTGTTCCGCAGCAAATTTAATGTTTAGTTCCCAGTTGGCAGGGATCTCGGGCGAAATCTAACATTTCTACTGTATTTACTACAGCTGGCAGGGTTTTTTCGTCTCATCCGGATCAAAATCAAACGCTATGAAAAGGAATCAGGAAACCCGCGACAGGCTGAAGAAGCAACAACAACACAATCGCCAGGAAGATGTCAAAAACCAACCCGGTGATCCTGCAGAGCTCAGGAAAACGGATCATGCAGGCGAAGAAACTTCCGGTAAAAGTAATCGTTCAGGCGCCGGACAACAGCAAGGTTCTGGTGGAAATCCGGTCGTAAATTGATCAACTAAATAAAAAATGGCCTCCCATCCGGAGGCCATTTAATTTCACAATGGCTGCGGGCTTACTATTCCGCCCAGCTCATCATATAGTTCTGGTCTTCGATAGACAGGGCATCTTCTGTCAGGAATAATGGCTTGAAAGTATCCACCATAACCGCAAGTTCCCCGGTCTCTTTCTGACCAATGCTTTTCTCAACGGCGCCCGGATGCGGTCCGTGCGGAATGCCCGCAGGATGAAGGGTGATCATACCCCGGGTGACGTGCTTACGGCTCATAAAATCTCCATCCACATAATACAGTACCTCATCACTGTCTATATTGCTGTGGTTGTACGGAGCAGGTATGGCGTCCGGATGGTAATCATAAAGGCGAGGCACAAAAGAACAGATAACGAAGTTGTGGGCATCAAAAGTCTGATGCACCGGAGGTGGCTGGTGAACCCTGCCGGTGATGGGCTCAAAATCGTGAATGCTCAGGGCGTAAGGATACTCATAACCGTCCCAGCCCGCCACATCAAACGGATGGTTAGCATACCAGATATCATAACAGAGACCCTTTTTCTTAACCTTGATCAGAAACTCGCCTGTCTCATCAATGGTTACAAGGTCTTGCGGCTGGCGGATATCCCGCTCACAGAAAGGCGCGTGCTCCAGCAACTGGCCATAACGGCTGAGATATCGTTTGGGAAAGGTGATCGGACTGAAGGACTCAATCACAAATAATCGGTTATTCTCGCTATCAAAATCGATCTGATATATTGTACCTCTCGGAATAACAAGGTAGTCTCCATAACTGAATGGTATCTGTCCGTATTGTGTCCGGAGCGTTCCGGTACCTTCATGTACGAATAGCACCTCGTCCGCATCCGCGTTCTTGTAGAAGTAGTTTTTCAAACTTGCGGTAGGCGCAGAAAGCGAAAGTTGCACATCGTTATTGAAAAGTACAATCTTTCTGCTTTTCAGATAATCAGGCTCAGGTTTGACGCTGAATCCCTGAAAGCTCCTGTGTTTTAATATATTGTCGCTGGCTGCCCTGGGCGATGCATTCACCGGTTCTTCCACCCGGATTATTTGCGTCGGTGGGTGAACATGGTATAGCAGTGAGTAATTAGAGGAAAATCCTTCAGTACTGAATAGTTGCTCAGAGTAGAGCTTCCCATCAGGTCTGCGAAATTGAGTGTGACGCTTGTGAGGTATATTTCCCAGTGAATAATAATGTGGCATCGTAGCTTCTGGTTTAGATGCCAAATTTATGCAATTGCAGGGGCCTGACAATGATTCTCGTCAGGGTACCATCTGCTGACTGCTCTGAATCAGTGTCAATCCCACCTGTAGTAGACCGATTATAAATCCTAAAACACCACCCAGGATTTCTACAAAACGAAACTCCTTCTTCATAATGCTTTGAAGGATCAGCTCAAGTTTGTCCGATGAAAAATTGGCTACCTTTTCGGTTACCATCTTTTCTACATCAATATGCGTTCCCAGTCTGTCCGTGAATTTGGTCACAATCTGTGGAAGCAGCACCTCTATCTCTTCCATCAAACCCTCTTTGATCTTTTGCAGGGTTCCCTCACCCACAAACATGGAAATGACCGGAAGTTTTTCTTTCAGTTTCACCTGTAGGAAATCATCAATATGCTTTTCGATAAACGGGGCAAGATCCTGGAGGTTCACCGGGTCCTTGATACGCTCCGCCAGTTCATCAAAATGCAGTAGCTCGTTTGCCACTACCGTGCCAAGTTTAGTAGCAAACTGTTGCTGTCGTTTAGGAAATATTCCCTGAATTGTAATGCCCAGAAATCGTTTAGGAGTCCTCGGGTGAAACAACATCTTAATGGCCACCCAGTTGGTGAACCAACCAATGAACGCAGAAATAAAGGGTATTAAATAGATCAACATAAGTGTGCTCCCGAACCGGCGCGAAGATAAAATCAATCACCGAAAACCAGCACGAGTATCAGCAACTATTCATTAAGCCCTACATCTGAAAGCTTTTTCTTTCTGTAGTCTCTCCAGTTCAGATAGATGGATATAATACTCACCGCGGCAAAGACAACCGCCGTAATACCGCTCACTGCTGAATCGCTCAAGCTGCGGCCGGTTGTCTGTTCCAGAAACCAGGTAATGAAAGAAGGAGGAAGTTCAGTGATGCCCCGCGCCCTCTTGATATCCCATTGCCAGTCTGTAATAGGACAATACCCAGGTCCAAACCGGAACCCCAGAATTACCCAGCTGCCTGCTGTAAGCATCACTGCCAACAGGTGCCATCTTCTCGTTGACGGAAAGATCCATCCCACCAGATTGAAACCGATCAATACAAGATGTAGTATGGTAAAAACTATATCGAAAAACAGCAGCACACTGTAAGTTAGGTACTGTGAGGCGTTCTTCTCAAATGTATGTGCCTGATCGAAATCGAACCAATTGTTTATCCAGAAGTTCTCCCTCAAACTTATCTTTGCCCCCATGGAACTTTCCGCTCTTTCTGCCATCTCACCGGTCGATGGCCGTTATCGCTCCCAGCTGGCCGCCCTCGCTCCTTATTTCTCTGAGTTCGGACTTATCAGATATCGTGTTTTGGTCGAGGTCGAATACTTCCTTTTCCTTGCGGAGAAAAAAATGTTCAGATTACCGGCCTCTGCCAAACCAGCAAAGCTGCGGGCCATCTACCAGGAATTCTCTGCCGAAGACGCAGAAAAGGTTAAATCGCTGGAGAAAACTACTAATCATGACGTGAAGGCAGTGGAGTATTTTCTTAAGGAAAAACTACGCGACCTGGGCGCAGGTGATTCGGTTGAATGGGTCCACTTTGGGTTGACATCTCAGGATATCAATAACACAGCCATCCCGCTCTTGTGGAAGGAAGCCGTCGAAGAACAGTTCCTGCCAGCACTCCAGAACGCCGTTTTACTCCTTAGGAAACTTTGTAACGATTGGAAGGGCATACCAATGCTCGCCCGTACCCACGGCCAGCCAGCTTCACCCACCACGCTCGGTAAAGAGTTTATGGTTTTCGTAGAGCGTCTGGAAGGTCAGATCAGGCTGTTCTCACACCTCCCTTATGCAGCTAAGTTCGGAGGCGCAACAGGCAATTTTAATGCGCATTTCGTCGCTTTTCCTGACAAAGACTGGAACAAATTCGGCAACGATTTCGTTAACAACCGGCTCGGGCTGGAACGGATGCAATACACGACGCAGATCGAACACTACGACAATCTGGCCGCACAGTTCGACGCACTTAAACGCATTAATACCATTTTGATCGATCTCTGCAGAGATATATGGACCTATATCTCCATGGACTATTTCAAGCAGCGTGTCAAAAAGGATGAAGTGGGCTCCTCAGCAATGCCTCACAAGGTGAACCCCATCGACTTCGAAAATGCAGAAGGGAATCTGGGCATAGCCAATGCGATCTATGAACATCTTTCTTCCAAACTACCAGTCAGCAGACTCCAGCGCGACCTAACGGATAGCACAGTTCTCAGGAATATTGGTGTGCCAATGGCTCATAGCTTCCTGGCTTTGCGCTCTTTTGAAAAGGGCCTGGGAAAGCTCCTGCTCAACAAGGAAAAGCTCAATGAAGATCTGGATCATAACTGGGCTGTTGTTGCAGAAGCCATTCAGACAATTTTGCGCAGGGAAAATTATCCGCAGCCGTATGAAGCACTAAAAGCACTTACCCGTGGTAAGTCCGGAATTTCAAAGCAGGATATTCATGAGTTTATCGACACTTTGAAGATTTCAGCAAAGCTTAAAAAGGAACTGAAGGGTATTTCGCCGCAGACGTATACAGGTATTCCATTTGAATTCTGATTAATCAAGGTCATTTGATCATATTACCGGATACACTTCTCAAAGACCTTGAATCCGTCTCTGGTTTCAGGAGATCGGATTTCCTGTTGGCTCATTCACAGCCACCCCCCACTTCAGTGAGAATACATCCCCACAAGGATACCGGAAGATGGAATGACCTGGAACAGGTGCCCTGGTGTACCACCGGAAGATATCTTCCGGAACGTCCGGTATTTACCCTGGATCCGGCCTTCCATGCGGGTGCATACTACGTGCAGGAAGCCTCTTCCATGTTCCTCGATTATGCCGTAAGATCCCTGCTCAATTTCCTGCCGGATGCCCCACGGGTACTCGACCTTTGCGGAGCACCCGGAGGAAAATCTACGCTTCTGGCCGCTGCACTTCCGGAAGCATCTCTGCTGATCTCTAATGAAGTCATTAGAACACGCGCCGGAATACTCGAAGAGAATGTTGTCCGTTGGGGCTACACCAATAATTGGGTAACCAGTAATGATGCTAAGGATTTCCGAAGTCTCGAAGGGTATTTTGATCTGATCGTTGTTGACGCACCCTGCAGCGGATCCGGTCTTTTCAGGAAGGATCCAAAGGCCCTGGAAGAGTGGTCTGAATCGAATGTTGATCTTTGTTCGCAGCGTCAGCAACGGATCCTCGCTGACGTTTGGCCGGCACTTAAAGAAAACGGATTCCTCATCTACGCAACCTGCTCTTATTCCGAACAGGAAAATGAACAGATCCTGGATTGGCTAACCCATTCTTTTCACCTCACACCTGTCCCCTTTAATTTATCCGACAACTGGGGGGTTCTGGAGGCTCACTCACGCTCAGGTCTTCCCGGGTATAGATTTTTTCCCGATCGGCTAAAGGGTGAAGGGTTTTTTATCGCAGTTTTACAGAAGAAGAAGGCTACTGGAGGTATGAAGCTCCCGAGGCAAAGCCTGAAAAGCGATCAGAAACTACAGCAACAGACCCAGGGTTTTCTCAAACAGAAAGACCGCGCTTTTCTGCAGCACAATGATGTTTTTCTGACCCTCGACCCTGAACATCTAACTGATTTTCATCTACTTTCCAGGCATCTCTACCTCAGGAAAGCAGGTCTTCCCCTTGGCAACCCCTCAGCAAAAGAATGGCTTCCTTCACACGAACTGGCCCTAAGCATAGATCGCTCACCCGATATTCCGACACTACATGCTACCCGCGAACAGGCGTTAAAGTTTCTTAAAAAAGAAGACCCGGGCTTTGCACCTGTTGATCGGGGCTGGTTCCTTGTTTCCTATGAGGAGCAGGCGCTGGGATGGGTCAAATCACTGGGCAATCGCTTTAACAATTATTTACCCAGGCACTGGCGTATCCGCATGGCCCTACCGGGCGAAGATTGGGCATAATAATTGTAATTTAGAGGGCATCGTTTTCGAATGTTTCGAGATCACCCACTGAAAACAATAGCATTTTATGTCAAAATATTTTTTAATCCTTACATTTCTTTTCTCCGGACTTTCTGCAACCGCCCAAAAGCAGGATAGTCTTTTCGTCAGACAGTACGATAATAGTTTCGCGATCCTCCATACGGCCCAGCATGGCGAAACTGTATTTTCAGTGGCCCGGAGGTATCATGTTCCACCGGCACAGTTAGCGGAGCTAAACAAAGTTTCATTTAATCAGCAGTTGTCTGCAAATCAGAAGCTGTACATACCATTAGGAGCCTACAATCTTTTAAAAAGACCACCTGGTCCAAACCAGGCCGATGCCAGGCCTCTCTATTATAAGGCTTACGACTATGTAAGTATGCACAACCTCGCACAAAGAAGCGGTGTATCTGTGCGTAATCTTCAGGACTGGAATAAAACCTCCATGCAGTCTTTGATGTCCGGACAAATCGCACTGGTAGGCTGGGTGCTCTACGATGCAACCGTGCCTGTCGCGGCCGCTCCTCAGGGGCCCATTGAAACCGCGAAGCAGGAAAACAGGCAAAGAAGGGGAATCCAGGTGACAGAATCTTTACCAGTGAGCGAACCAGCTCCAGCAGAAGAACAGGAACTAACTTTCGGCGAATCCTCCAGTCTCGACACATTGTCCGAAGCTGCAAAAGAATACATGCAGCAAACTGGAAACGATATTTATATAGTTACGGAAAAGGGTACTGCTGCCTTCTTTAATGGGAAAGGTAGCAACGGATACTATTACGCTCTTCATAATATCGCACCCCGCGGAACCATTCTCAAAATCCATAATCCCGGAACAAGCAGAACTGTATATGCCAAGGTGATCGGTAAGGTTCCGGAAACCAGAATTTATCATAATGCAATCCTCGGTCTGAGCAAGGATGCTCGTGCAGAATTGCTGGTCGGTGGAGAAAAACTCTGGTGCGAGATCAGCTATAAGCAATAACTTAGTTCGGATAAAAAATTAAAAGACTATGAAAGAAAGTTATGGTACGCTTTCAGAAACCGTAGAAGGCCTGAAGAAAGATGGATATACACTCGATTTCAATATTCGAAAAGACTGTGTCGTATGTAGTCAGACAGATACTTCGCTTTCACCGGATGACTTCGAGATCGATAAGGTCTACCGGTTCGAAGGTCCCTCAAATCCGGATGACGAGGCCGTGGTATATGCCATTTCTTCACCCCGGTTCGGAGTTAAAGGGGTTTTGGTAAATGCCTATGGTATCTATTCCGATGATATCTCAGATGCACTCGTCGCCAGGCTGCATCAGCATCGGAAAATCAAATAAACTAAACGACTTTCGAACAAAAAAATAAAGCAGTCTTTTGAAAAGACTGCTTTATTCGTAAGAAGAAGCTATAGTTACTAGATCTTCCAGCTCTTATTCTGAAAGCGCTCAGATACAACCATATCTTTTGATCCGGGGGTGTATTTATAAAATCCTTCACCCGACTTAACACCGAGAAATCCTGCCTGCACCATGTTCGCCAATAGGGAAGCGGGAGCATATTTCTGTGCTCCAAAGCCCATGTGCAATACGTTCATGATACTATAACAGGTATCAAGTCCGATGAAATCCGCCAACTGCAGAGGTCCCATCGGATGAGCCATACCCAGCTTCATGATCGTATCGATTTCCTCTACTCCAGCCACACCTTCCTGTAATGACAGTACAGCTTCATTGATCATCGGCATTAATATGCGATTCGCAATGAATCCAGGATAATCGTTCACTACACAAGGTACTTTACCCAGGAATTTGGAGAGCGCGTGTACCGTGTTAGTTACCTCAGTCTCGGTAGCATATCCATTGATGATTTCCACTAGCTTCATAACCGGAACCGGGTTCATGAAGTGCATTCCGATAACCTTTCCGGGACGTTTGGTGTATGATCCAATCCGTGTGATGGAGATTGATGAGGTATTCGTAGCAAGGATCGCATGCGGCGGAGCCAACTGGTCAAGCTGCTGGAAGATCTTGATCTTCAGATCAATGTTCTCAGTCGCAGCCTCGATCACGATGTCTGCGTCCTTTACAGCCTCAGCCATATCCGTGTAGGATGTGATCCTCGAAAGTGATTCCTGCTTCTGTGCATCGGTCAGCGCATTCTTCGCCACCTGGCGATCCATATTCTTCCCAATAGTAGCCATTGCCTTATCAAGCGCAGCCTGGTTTATATCCATCATGTGGACATTGAAACCACACTGAGCAAATACATGACATATGCCGTTGCCCATTGTTCCAGAGCCAATTACGGTGACGATCTTCAATTGCTGTAACATGTTCCGTGTATTTTCGTTCATGCCCGCTGTTTCAATTTTTACCGGGCTTCCCTGGGTGTTTACCATGAAAAATATTTTTTAAACGCGCCCAAGGTAACGATTTCTGCCTAAAAACCGGGCCGCTTCGCCGGATAGATTAATATATTTCTGAAGTTTATAAATAGCAGATTTCTATGCTTCTGTGCTCAATTCCTGCTGGTTTCAGATAGCGGTTGGCTCCTCTTTTCCCGGCTTCTCACCCTTGTCTTCAGCTTTATCTTCCTCTATAGCCTCTATCCTGTCGGAATAGATGAGACCCGTATGAGTGGCATGTGCTGCAGCTTCCGATGTATCGTTCATCAGCACCATCTCCACCTTGTGTTGCGTTAACTTCTCAGATAACTCAAGGGTGATTCGTCGCCGTTCGGGTACCTGGACATCTCTGATATATATCGCAATGATCCTCCCCGGAAACTGCTTTACCACCTCTGAATAGATACTGGCATCTTCCTGACCGCTATCTCCGATCAGTACAAAGTTTAATTGAGGGTATCGCTGGAGTATCTGACTGATTTCCTTGAACTTATGTCCCAGATGATCCGTCCCCGACAGTCCCGTATGCTCAAGCCCAAAATCACGTAGCAGAAGCGGCCCCTCGGGTATCTCGTTCAGGTCCAGAAAGTCCTTCAATAGATCGTAGAGGTTCCAGGGACTGCTTGAAACATAAAAAAAAGGGTTATTGCGTTTCCCATTCCTGCCCAGTTGTAATGATCTATAGAATTCCGCAACGCCGGGAAAGGGCATCCGTGTCCGGGAATTACTGAGAAAGACGGTTCTTGACATGGCCAGCAGGTCGGTCGCCCCTGTCTTTACGACCGTGTCGTCCAGATCACTGATAATCCCATATTCGGCTTCCACCGTCGGAATCATAACCTCCGCATGAGTACTGCCTTCTTCCACAATCGGTATCGGTGTCTCAATAAGCTCCAAGCCTATCCTGTGCCAGATCTCCGCCGTCTCTACCGGAAATTCCGGCGAGAAATGATGTACAAAATACCCCTCCTTGTCTGTGATCACCGTCTCCTCACGATCACCGTACCGGATTCGTACCACCGCCCCCGGCACCTCATCCGTCTCAAATCGGCGATACATATTCAGTAGATTATGAATAATAGTATCCTTGTCCCTCGCTTCACGGATCATCTTGTTTTCCAACACGCGCCCCTTAACATACATATCTGTCGGTGTTCCATAACTCCGGAAGGGAACTATGTGTACAGGATCATTCAATCGTAACCGCCTCCACAGCCCCGCCTTGAAATTGTCAAAACGGTCCTCGACGAGTGAGGCATATTTGAAAAATTGATTTGCAATTGACATCTTACTCATCTAAACTACTAAAAAACCTTACCTCCTCTTTTAAGTCGGTTAAGTATCTTTACGGTATGTACTCCAGGCAGGAAGCAAGTAGAATCAAAGAGACTTTCTGGACGAGGCTGGGGCAATACATGCGACCTGTAAAGAATGCTGAAGGCCTGGAGATCAACTGGATCAACTACAGAACCGGAGAACCCCAGGTTCAGATCCGAATGGAAGCCACTAACAATTCAGCCTGGATCGGACTGGTATTCAGTCACAACGATCCTGGGATTAGAGCCCTTTACTGGGAACAGCTCCAGGAACTAAAAAGGCTTTTCATTTCAACTGCCGGCTCTGATTGGGACTGGATCGCCAGGGAAAGGCACCCGGAAGGGAGGGAGACCGCCTTAATCCGAAGAAAACTGGAGGATGTCTCCATTTTCCGGGAAGAGGACTGGCCCCAACTGATAAGCTTCTTCAAAGACGGCCTGACCCGGCTGGATTCCTTCTGGACAGAAGCGAAATTGGCATTCGAAAGCCTGAAATAAAATCAAAAATTACATCTGGTATTCCCTATAACCTCCCTATAACCTCCCTATACACTCCCTATACACTCCCTATAACCTCCCTGTCACCTTTACTACCCATCTACTATTTGTATGGTAAACACCTGGTATCCCACCGAATCCTCAGTTTAATGCAGCCTTTGAACCCTCCACCCGCATTCCGTTCGCATTTTGCTATGGGCTTTTGCTCGTTTTTTACCGGTACGCGAAGAAAATCCAACCGAATAAGGTTTTCGTACATAGGGTTTACATGACACCAGTAGGACACCAGTAAGACGTATGTACGACACCGTCCCCTAGTATTATGCCAGTTAGTTGGGACCTACAAGGAAGGTACAAGGAACCTACAAGGAAGGTAGCAGGTACCTGGAAGGGCTCTGGCACTTAGCTAACTGATCAATCGGGTGTTTTTTCGCATCCTGTCTCTCCGATATTAGTTTTCCACGGACAACAGTATCCTGGATCTTTCCACCATAGTCCGCTCCAGGTATCTGAATTAACTTAAACTTACCTGTAAT